>RFZW01000051.1 GCA_009920495.1 Chitinophagia bacterium | reverse complement strand
AAGTTTGTATCTTTACTTTACAAAGCATAACAATATGGAAGCGCGTAAAGCAATCGACTCCTTCACCACGATGAATGAATTAGTATTACCCAATGACACGAACACTTTTGGTGATTTAATGGGTGGAAAACTGATGTATTGGATGGATATTGCCGCCTACTTATCTGCAGGCAAGCATTGTAATTCAGCATGTATGACCGCATCGGTAGATAACTTAAGTTTTAAAACGCCGATTAAATTAGGAAATGTTATTTGCATTGAAGCAATCGTTACCAGGGCCTTCACTACTTCCATGGAGATTCATTTAAAAGTATGGAATCAAAATATGATTAGTCAGTCAAAGGAGCTGAGCAATGAAGCTTTTTTTACTTTTGTTGCTTTAGATGAAAATAAAAAACCCAAAGCAGTTCCAGCAATCATTGCAGAAACAGCAGAACAAATAAAATATTATGATGGCGCTTTGCGTCGTCGTCAATTGCGTTTAATATTAGCAGGAAAGATGAAACCAGATGACGCTACTGAACTAAAAGCCTTGTTTGTAAAGGACTAGGACAAATCGCTATTAAAAATAAATTTATTGGCCAACCACTTTCATCATGTGATGTTTTCCCTTGAGCATGTATTCCTTACTTTGCTCAATGCCATCCATGATTTGTTCTAAGATATGTTCTACGGATTGTGTGTAATCAATCACCAAGGGTTCTTTAAATCGAATACTTAAAGGTGTTCCCACTTTTTTAAATTTCAATCCCTTCTTATTAAATGCGCGCCAAAAACCATTGATGACAACGGGCACTACAATGGGTTGGTTGTTTTTAATAATGTGTGCAGTTCCTTTGCGACCGGGCGCAAAAGGCTTGGTGGTCCCTTGCGGAAAAGTAATCACCCAGCTTTTGGATAAAGCCTTATCAATTTTTTGTGTATCCACTTCATCCCGATTACGCGAAACGTCTTGTCCTTCTGCACGCCAAGTTCGCTTTATTGTTAAAGCACCGCCCAACTTAAATAATTTGGTCAACCAATTGCTATTCATGGTTTCCTCCGCAGCAACAAAAAATAAATTGGTGAATGGATTTAATAAATAATAAGGCAAGCCGAGCTTGTTAAACTTACGCCATTTCACCGCACAAAAAATATGAACAAAAGCAATCACATCCGCAAAATAAGTTTGATGATTACTTACGAATAAAACATTTTTATTGGGGAGATTTTCCAAATGCTCCGTGCCCTCAATTTTTAATTTATTGAACAAAACCAACCCTGGATAAGTAAATATCCCAACAAGCCCATATATAAAGGAGCGAAATAAGCGAATATGTTTTAATCTATCCAATAAACTCATGATCCAATCAATTTTGATATAAACGCAATATACTAATTAATATTTTATTCGCATATCCGTGTTTAACCAACAAATTGTATCTTTAAGCAATGAAAAAATCAGCAGTAATTTTTGACATAGATGGTTTATTAATTAACAGCGAGCCTTTATGGAATAAAGCAGCGAGTGAAATTTTTAGGCAATATGGCATTTTATTGACCGAACAACAATATGCATTAACAACTGGATTAAGATCAAAGGAATTTGTTGCACATTGGTTATACGAGCATAAAATTCCTTCCACTGAATATGATCGTGCCGAGCAACGGATCATTGATTTGGCATTAACGATGATTGACAAGGAGGCAAATGTGATGCCTGGCGTTGAACATATTTTTCAATTTTTTTTACAAAAAGAATTTAAAATCGGATTAGCCACTTCCTCCCCCGTTGCTTTAATTGAACTCATTAAAGATAAATTAGGAATAAGACATATTATACAAGCAAGTTGCTCCGCACAACTTTTACCATTAGCAAAACCACATCCCCAGGTTTATTTGGATTGTGCCGCCGCACTGCATACTTCACCCTTGGCCTGCATCTGCTTTGAGGATTCAGTATATGGAATGATTGCTGCTAAGGCAGCAAGAATGACCTGCGTGGTTGTACCAAGTGCAGACCATATGAAATTAGCCCATTGGGGTGCCGCTGATTTAAAGCTATCTTCACTCCAAAATTTTGGTGCCTTACACTTCAATATGCTTGATCCTGAATAAGGATAAGCAGGATTTCAAGGAATTTAAAAAAAATAGGTATTCGTGGTGAAAATCAAATTAAATTGCAGTCCAGTATGGAATTAGCCAAAAAAGTGATTGGAGCCGAACTCGAGTTATTCGAAAAACATTTTAAAGATGCGGTAAAAAGTAGGGTGTCCCTGCTGGATCGTATAATGCAATATATTGTCAAACGCAAAGGAAAACAAATGCGTCCGATGTTTGTATTGTTATCAGCAAAATTACACGGAGAAATTAATGACAGCTCCTACCGCGCTGCCTCCCTAGTTGAATTATTACATACTGCCACACTGGTTCATGACGACGTCGTAGATGAGGCCTTTGAAAGAAGGGGGTTTTTTTCGATCAATGCTTTATGGAAAAACAAGATTGCAGTTTTGGTAGGTGATTATTTATTATCCAAAGGATTATTATTGTCATTAGAAAATAAGGACTTTACTAT
Organism: Chitinophagia bacterium; assembly: GCA_009920495.1. GTDB lineage: Bacteria > Bacteroidota > Bacteroidia > Chitinophagales > Chitinophagaceae > Sediminibacterium. The sequence goes on along the minus strand of RFZW01000051.1, from coordinate 10,380 downwards.
TTTAACGATTTTATCCAATGCAGTAAAAAATATGAGCGAAGGCGAATTATTGCAAATGGAGAAAACAAGAAACTTAAACTTTGACGAATCAGTTTACTACGAAATCATCAATGGTAAAACTGCAAGTTTACTCGCATCTAGTTGCGCAGCTGGTGCCTCCTCTGTTTCAAATGATTCAGCAGTGATTGAACAAATGCGTGCATTTGGTGAAAATGTAGGTATGGCTTTTCAAATTAAAGATGATTTATTTGATTACGGTGAAGCAAAAGTAGGTAAGCCGACAGGCAACGATATCAAAGAAAAAAAATTGACACTCCCTTTAATTCATATTTTACAAAAAGTAACCCCTGCTTTAAAAAAGCAAATCATCTATATTGTTAAAAACAATAATAACGATAAAGCCAAAGTGAAATTTGTGATAGACAATGTAGTATCAAATGGCGGTATAGAATACGCTACTGAAAAAATGATTGAATACCGCGATAAAGCATTAACCATACTCCATTCATTTCCAAACTCAAGTTGCAGAGATGCACTAGAAGAATTGGTCCGCTATACAACAGACCGAAAATTTTAATGGAAAAAAGATGGAACATATTACAGGCAGATGTACTGAAAGTACAAGCGTTACAAAGCGCGCTTAAAATACATCCCATTCTATGTGAACTCCTTGTTCAAAGAGGCATTGATACCTTTGAAGCAGCGAAACATTATTTTAGACCCAGCTTTGACCACTTGCACGACCCTTGGTTAATGAAGGATATGCGAATAGCAGTAACGCGGATTCAGGAAGCCGTTAATAAGCAACAAAAAATATTGGTATTTGGCGACTATGATGTTGACGGAACCACATCGGTGGCGACTTTATACCAGTTTTTAAAAACATTGTCCCCGCAAATAGATTATTATATCCCACATAGATATCGAGAGGGCTATGGCATTTCTAAAATAGGGATTGACTTTGCGAAAGAAAATAATATTGATTTAATCATTTCTGTGGATTGCGGAATTAAATCCATTGAACTCATTACCTATGCAAAAGATTTAGGTATTGATTTTATTATTTGCGACCACCATTTGCCTGATACCATTTTACCGCCTGCCATTGCCATACTCAATCCAAAACAAGTGGATTGCAATTATCCCTACCAAGAACTTTGTGGTTGCGGTGTCGTATTTAAATTAATATCGGCGCTAGCGGATACGTATAATTTACCCCCTGAATCCTATTTGCAATTTTTGGATTTAGTCGCCACCGCGATTGCTGCTGACATTGTACCACTAACAGATGAAAATAGAACTTTGGCTTTTTTTGGTTTACAAAAAGTAAATCAATCCCCCAGCTTTGGCATATTAGCGCTCATGGAATTAGCCAAACAAACGACCCCATTAAAAATTAGCAACTTAGTTTTTGCAGTAGCCCCGCGTATTAATGCAGCAGGCAGAATGGATGACGCAAAAAAAGCAGTCCAATTATTTATTGAAAAAGATTATTCAAGTGCCCTAGCGATTGCCTCTTTATTGCAACAGGATAATTTAGACAGACGAGAAGCGGATACAAGCATTTCAGAAGAAGCATTGCAACAAATTGAAATGGACCCCACGCATGTAACAAAAAAATCCTCGGTGGTTTTTCAAGCACATTGGCATAAAGGCGTTGTGGGTATTGTGGCAAGTAGATTAATTGAAAAACATTACAAGCCAACCATTGTGCTAACGCAAAGCGGAGATGTAATTGCTGGAAGCGCGCGCAGTGTATTGGGATTTAATTTATATGAAGCGCTTCATGCATGTCGCGAACACTTAATTGGCTATGGCGGCCACTTTGCAGCTGCAGGTATGACCATGGCCGTGGATCAATTGGAACCATTTAAAATTGCTTTTGAAAAAGCAGTCGCAGAGCGAATCACCATTGAACAGCTGACCCCTGAAATTGCCATCAATTCGGTTTTGGCATTGGATGATATCAACATGAATTTCTATCAAATTCTTAGTCAAATGGAACCTTATGGGCCCGATAATGTTCGACCCCTATTTTTAGCAAAAAATGTTCGCGACGCTGGCTATACCAAATTAGTCAAGGAAGCGCATATCAGTTTTCATGTAATTCAAGGACAAAATACCGTGAAAGGTATTGGTTACAATATGCCACAACATATCGACCTCATTAAATCCGGCAAGCCCTTTGACCTTGTATTTCAATTACAATTAAACGAGTGGCAAGGAACGCAAACCGTGCAAATGCAGGTCATCGATATTAAAGCATCCGCTTAATCACCTTACTTATATAACGAATAAAGCGAAGTAGTATTTACACCACTTCGCTTTATCCTATTTTTTTATTTCTATTATTGGAGTAATAAAATACTTACAAAAATAATATTACTTCAATAAGTCAACACTTCTATTGATGAAGTTGGTTAACTCCGCTCCTTTTAATAATCCTTGTGAAAGCAATGCCAAGTCCGCTAAATTACGTGCTTGCTTTTGTTGCTTATCTATATCTGGCTCTTTTAATAAGGTTTGATAAATGGGGTGATTACCATTCACTGTTAAGTGAACTTCATCTGGCATCTGCGCATAAAATGCGGTCATTCCGCCACCGCCCATGCCTGCCATATCTTTCATTCGACGCATAAACTCAGGACGTGTTGCAACAATCGGTGCCGCATCGGGACTCAATCCTTTTACCTCCACTGTTAAAGTAATTTCAGGGACTTGGAATTCAAATAATTTTTTAGCTTGTTCCACTTCCTCTTTTGATAAAATTGAATCTACATTTTCTTGCTTGTCAATTAAATTGTCAACCACATCTGCATCCACACGAACAAACTGTACCCCTTCCCATTTCATTTCCACATTATTAATGAAAGCAGCATCAACCATGGTTTCCAACTTAACCACTTTATATCCTTTCGCAACTGCAGCTTGAATAAAAGCATCTTGTTGTACTGGATTGGTGGTATATAATAATACTTGCTTACCCTCCTTATTTTTTTGCGTTGCTGCTGTAGCTGTTTTATATTCATCCAAAGTATAAAAAGTACCTGCATTTGCAGCATCTTCCATGATTAAAAACTTATTCGCTTTATCTAAAAACTTATCGTCAGTAATCATTCCATACTTCACAAACAAACCTAAACTTTCCCACTTTTCTTCAAAGGACTTACGATCACTATTAAATATTTCCTCTAATTTATCTGCTACTTTTTTGGTAATATGTGCATTGATTTTTTTCACATTTGGATCCCCTTGTAAATAGCTACGACTTACATTTAATGGAATGTCTGGACTATCAATAACACCATGTAATAACATTAAAAATTCAGGAACTATATCCTTTACCTCATCAGTTACAAACACTTGGTTACAGTATAGCTGAATTTTATCCTTTTGTATTTCAAAACTTTGTTTGATTTTAGGGAAATACAAAACACCTGTTAAATTAAATGGATAATCCACATTTAAATGAATCCAAAACAAAGGTGTTTCTCCAAATGGATATAACTCCTTATAAAACTTTTCATAATCTTCCTTCGTTAAATCAGCAGGTTTACGCACCCAAATTGGATTGGTGTTATTGATTGATTTTTCAATTTCCAATTCTTCTGCTTTACCTTCTTCCTTAGACGCTTCCTTTTTCTCGGCATTGGCATCCGTAAAATAAATGGCTACTGGTAAAAATTTACAAAATCTTTCTAATATTGATTTCACACGATGCGGATCCAAGAATTCGGCACTTTCCTCATTGATATGCAAAACAATTTTTGTACCTCTTGCACTATAATCTACTTCATACAATTATGACTTTTACTATAAATATCTACTTTATCACTCACCATAAATGAGCTATAAAAACCCAAACCAAAATGACCAATAATACTAGTGTCCTTATATTTATTAACAAACTCCTCGGCGCCACTAAATGCCACTTGGTTAATATACTTGTCCACTTCGGCACTTGACATACCAATACCATTGTCAATAATGGATAAAGTTTTTTCCTTGGCATCTAAAACAACATCTACTCTTAAATCACCAATGGCCCCTTTTACTTCCCCCTTGCCACTTAAGGTTTTCAATTTTTGAGAAGCATCCACAGCGTTACTCACTAACTCTCTTAAAAATATCTCGTGATCGCTATAAAGAAACTTCTTAATGATTGGAAAGATGTTTTCCGTCTGAACCCTTATTTGTCCTTTTTGCATAATTATTACATTTAGTATAAGACTAGCAAAGAAAATACCAAATAACAAATGCTGACAGACTGTCCTTCAATAAGCCTATTGAGGTAAATTTTGCAGCCAAGCAGCCCCTGTGCATCGCTTATTTTTTAACAAAATGTCACTTGTGTCACGAATCAATAACTGCTTTTCACTGTTATACACCGAATAAATGCCAATCACAGATCCGTTACCTGTAGGGGTCGAAATTCCAGCAAAATCGGCATACCCGCTGGACCTTAAATAGATGGTCCCTCCTGTACAAAATTTTAAGGCCTTACTGGCCCCCGTTTTATTTTTGTAATCCGCATAAGTTTGTCCGGTATCCGTTGCCGAAAATTCTACATTCATTATTTTAATTAATCTACCCTGCAAGGAATCCCCTAAGTTTTTAAAAGCAACTTCGATTGGAATTATTTTATAATTATCATAAAGCGTGGTAATATGTTTTTCAAACAAAGGCACCGGTATACCACCTGTGACTAAAGTACCGTTGGAGGTATCCACCCCTGCTACCAACTGTTGCATTTTTCGGTAGTCCGTTAAAAATAAATTTTGAATACGTACCCTTAAGAAAGCACCCACTGGATAATTTTGGTATAAATTGGTTCCATCCAACAGCAAAACAATCCCCCCAGTGCTGTCTTGAATAATGATTGACTTGTAAATATTATCATGCTCATCATTCCCCACCACCACCCCTTCAATCATCCATGATTTTGTAATTGGTTCCACCCGATTTGTCAAATGTAATTTTCGTAAATTTTTTATAGTGATTAATGTATCCGTTGAAAGTCCAATTACTTTTTCAGCGTAAGCCGTTTTTTTTAAGCAGGCCGAAAAAAACAACATGGAAATAATGAATAATAAATTAAAAAATGAATGGTACCGGTGTTGATTTTTCATAAAATGGTATTTTGGATGTATAATGTATTAGCTATTAAAAAATTATTGGATTTGCAGTTGTGCCCCTATTGCATAAGTAGTTCCTTGGTCATACATATATTTCAAAGGAAATTTTTCAAGCCGAAATGCCGTATAATCAAACCTGGATTGTTCAAATGAAAAAAGAGGAATGAGCGTATTCAATACATTTCTAATACTCACGCTAAATCGAATTGTCTGTTTTTTGTTTTTGAGGGCAAACGCATATTGTTTAGACATGAACACATTAAATACCCATTGATTAGGTAGATAATTTTCAGATTGAATCAGATTCCAAATTGCATCATTGTTAATTTGGTTTTTTAATAATATAGAACGCCTGAAATAATTGTAATCAATGGATCTTTTCATTGAATAAACGCCCGAAACACCAATTCTACTTGAATAATCAGGCTGGTATTGTATCGAAATAGCTTGAACCCATTGCGGATTAGAAGTTGCCGGCAGTCCTTGTAATTGTAGCACCCCTGATTCTAATTTGTATAAATCGTTTACCAACCTGATTTCATACAAGGGATTATTTGCGATGTAGTATCGTCCAAAGCTACTCACTGCAGACAATTGCAGCGGCCCACCAAATTGTGTTTCCATACCCAACTCAACACCTTTATGTATTGTTTGCATTTGCCCTAGCATGCCATACACAAAAGCAAAAAAGTGATCATGGTAAAACAGATTTTTTTCACTGGCATTTGCAATGGATTGCCAAAAAATAGCTGCATTCATTTTAGCGTACACGCCCCTGTAAAACAAAGCAAGATCCATGCCGCGATGTAAAGCTGGCAATATAAAACTAGCCGTATAAGGATGAACAGCAGGATCTAAATAAATGTCACTTGAATTAGGCGCATTGGTTTGTTGAAAAAAAATTGTTTTTGCATAAAACCGACCGGAAAACTTATATAAAAATTGTGCTTTCAACGCATAGGAAGGAAATGCCAAAACAGAGGACTGCCCCAGTGCTTGCATAGGAAATAATCCATTTTGATTAAACCCTGTTCGACTAAAGCGATTGTCTTCATATTTAAGAGAAACACCAAATTCGTATTTTGCCATTTGTTTATGGAGTTGCCCCCATAATTGTAATTGCGAATTTTGCAATGCATAATCACCTCCCCAACTTTGTCCCACTTTTATTTTTTGGTCTGGCTGCCTAATTTCATTTTGAAAATTAGTCGGCGATCCGTTGTCATCTACCCAGCCATTATAATTAAGAAAATAATTTCCACCCAACAGATTTTCAATAACATTATAATTTCTGATCACATCTTTTGCAGCATGAAAACCAATTTGACCTGACCATTCCAGCGGGAATTGGTATTGCAATCGCATAGACAATCGCATTAACTGTAGCTTAGCCACTTTGGTATTAATAATATAAAAGGATTGGTGTGTGGCATTCGACTGGTTGATCATTTCCAAATGATCAAAGTCAATCTGCAGTGCTTGTGGATTTGACGTGAACCAATCCAATAACTTTTTTCTTAGTAAACTATCCTTGCTAAAACTCGGTAAATATTTATAATAATCCGGTCGCGGATCCACCGTTTTGGTCCAATCCATTTGATATTTTTTTTGCACCCCTAGCGCTACACCCATTTGTACTTGTAGCATTGCTTTTTCACGCCATTTTTTTTCATACCTAAAATAAGTCACAGGCACATCGCCACTTTTTTGATTCGGATAAAAGGGCTTACCATTATACCAACCCCAACTTGGATTATAATTACGTTGCTTTGACAAATCAAAGGCCTCACGAACCGATGGCGCAATTTTTCCTTGCGCAACATGATCCCACCAAATAGTCATTCCAATAGATTGCTCCTGTTTTAATTGCTTATCCATACTCAAGGCAAACCCAGTTAATTTTTTAAACCCATTAGGGATTAAACCCATGGGCGCTTGCTGAAAAACGGCATTGAATTGATAGGACCAATGCTGTTTTTTAAGGGGCCCACTATTCAGCTGCAATTGTCCTTCATATACAAAGGAGCTATTTGAAAAACGCGTAGCCACGGCAACTGCCTTTTTTAAAAAGCGGGTATTCGCTGTTAAATAACTAACCGAACCAGGATGACCAAAACCCAATTTTGAGTATTCAAAACTGGAAACCATATCAATGGAATGAAATGCCTTGTACAAGGCTGCATAACTATTGAATGCATCCCAGGCACCAATTTTACTTTGCCAATTTATGCCATCAATATAACTGTCCCTATTGGATAACTGACCTCGCGGTACCCAACTAAAAACAAAGCCATTAAACTGTGATAAACTATAGATAGGCAAGGAAGAGGAAGACAATAAAGTAGGCACCCAATTGGCGGTAAATTCTATCAGCGTTTCCCTGTTTTGCAAACCTGTATTTTCTTTGACCTCTTCTTCTTGTGCCATGATTGGCTCATGCAGATAAAGTAAAATGATAAAATATATGATGCGACAAAATCGATGACTCATTGATTGGCCTTTTATTGAAAACGCAATATGAATTAATCAAGAAAGCAAAACATTGCGGTTAATACGCTCATAAATACAAATAAATAAACCTTGATTGTTCCATTAAAAATGAAAAAATCATGAAAAAATTAAACTCCCATATTCGATTGTATTGGCTAATGTATTTTATCCTCTGGCTAATTTTATTAATTATCATCTTACCCTTTGTAACAAAAGCGCAAAGCACAGGCACTGCTGACGCAAAAAGCATTATTGTTGGCTTTTATAATTTTGAAAATTATTATGACACCACTAATCAATTGAATGTAGCGGACGAAGAATTTTTACCCAATAGCGTGAAAGGATATAATAGTATACGCTATAAAAACAAGTCGGCGCATTTGGCTTCCGTCATTTATGGTATCGGAAAAATAAATAACGCTAATGGAATTTCATTATTAGGTATTGCAGAAGTTGAAAACAAATTGGTACTAAAAAAACTAGCCGATGAACCAATGATTAAAAAATACAATTATCAGTTTCTTCATTTTGATTCAAAAGATAGCAGAGGCATTGATGTTGCGTTAATGTACCAACCCACTCACTTTAAACCCTACCAATACCGCAGTTATAGTTTAACTGACGATACCCACTTTACCACCTATGCCACCCGTGATATATTATATGTACAAGGCTTATTGGATAAAACATGGGTACATATATTAGTGAACCACTGGCCAAGTAGGCGGGGTGGTGAAAACGCTTCCGCAGAAAAAAGGTTCTGGGCCGCAAGCGTTTGTAAAAGAATTATGGACAGTATTGAAAACCGAGACCCCAAAGCAAAATTCATAGTGATGGGTGACTTTAATGACAACCCCAATAACAAAAGTCTAAAACACCTAAAAATGTACAACCCCTTTTTAAAATTGTTTAATAGAGGCCTGGGGAGTATGGCCTATCGGGATAGTTGGAGCTTGTTTGATCAAATTTTACTGAATGCTAATTGGCCAATGGAGCAGGAAAAACAAGGTGGCCGATCAAAAAAAGGGCCGGATACCCGCTATCCCCAGCCTGCTATAGCCAATATAAATAACCAGTACCCTACTTATATGCAACCTAGCCTAGATGCCCATAATGACCTAATCTATTGTAAATCAATAATATACAGAAGTGCTGCCTTAACAGAACAAGAAGGAAAATACCAGGGCTACCCCAAAAGAACCTGGAATGGGGATCAATTTAACAGCGGATATAGCGATCACTATCCAGCTGTCATAATTTTTAAGGCAAAAAATGACGAAAAACCTTTAAAATAGCCTACCTTCGCCCTCCCAAATCTGTTTTGGCAGATTCGTTCCGAGCAATCGAAATGTCCACTGGGAAAAACCAATTATTTAACCAATAAATTCAAGTAATGAACAATTACGAATTAATGGTGATTTTTACACCGGTTTTATCTGAAGATGATTTTAAATCAGCTCAGAAAAAATACCAAGACTTCATCAAAGAAAATGGTGGGTCTACAGTTGCCTCAAATCCTTGGGGTTTAAAATCACTTGCTTATCCAATCGATAAGAAAACTACTGGTATCTACTGGATACTAGAATTTACTGCTCCTTCGACAGTAAATGAAAAATTGAAAATTCAATTTTTACGTGACGAGCAAATTATGCGTCACATGATTACCAAACTTGACAAGTACGCAGTTGAGTATAACCACATTAAGAGAAACGGCGGTTTCCCTGTTCACAAAGCAGTTGAGGCTTAATTAAATTTTTACCAACATGGCAAAGAATGAAATAAAATACCTTACCGCGATTAAGCAGGAAAAACCTAAGAAGAAATTCTGTCGTTTTAAAAAGTATGGTATCAAGTATGTCGATTACAAAGACATCGATTTTTTAAAGAAATTTTTAAATGAGCAAGGTAAAATGTTACCTCGTCGTTTAAGCGGTAATTCATTAAAGTACCAACGCAAGGTGGCTGACGCTATTAAGAAGTCACGCCAAATGGCATTGTTACCTTATGTTACTGATTTATTCAAATAGACAACAATTAGTAAACCATCCCTAATCTCGTATATTAAAAATATATTGGCGAGTGACAGCAAATAAATGCTGGGCTCTTGGGAACTAAAAAAAATGTATGCAAATTATATTAATCAAAGACGTAGATAATTTAGGAGGCAAGGACGAATTAGTAACTGTTAAAAACGGTTATGCACGTAACTTCTTATTCCCTACCAAACAAGCTGTTGAAGCAAGCACTTCTAACTTGAAACAATTGGAAGAGCGTTTAAAAGCAAAAGCGAAGAAAGAAGCTGCAATGTTAGCCGAGATTACAAAAGTAATTTCAGTATTAACTTCATCTCCGATCAAGTTGACTGCTAAAACAGGAACCTCAAATAAAATATTTGGTACCATCACCTCATTACAAGTAACGCGTGCAATTCGTGAACAAAAAGGATACGAAATTGACAGAAGACGTATTAGCTTACCAGAGGAAATCAAAGAATTAGGAAGCTACAAAGCAACTATTGACTTTGGAAATGGACAAAATACTGAAGTAGATATTGAGATTGGCGCTGAGGCTTAATTGCCCCCAACCCCAATTTCCAGCCTAAAATGACCCTCATTTAAGGCCAAAAAAGCCTTCCCATACCCTTGGGAAGGCTTTTTTTGGCTTATTTATGCCCAATCGGGGATAAATATTTTTAAAAAAAGCCCTAAAAGTGATAATTGTATTAAATAGTCCTATCTTTGGTGTCTCCAATTCT
>RFZW01000006.1 GCA_009920495.1 Chitinophagia bacterium | reverse complement strand
AAGTGCGCGTGATGCGGTGACCTTCCCTTCGCAGGCATTACCCTGTTCAGGTTCAACGGGTTTTTTCTCAGCTTTTTACAGCACCCCGAGGACGGAGCAAAAATAATGTGAATTAATCATACCAGCAAGTGTAACTTTATAATAGTTATTTCGTTTTAAGGAATATAAACACATATTTATATGAAAAAGCTAGTCCTTGCATTGTTGGTTTTAACTAGTTGCAATATCAATGCGCAACAAAAAGCAGCAATAGTATACGATGACAATGCGCAAGTGCGTAAAGTGGCTAATTTTAATGCCATTAGGGTTTCTAGTGCCATTGATTTGTATTTAACCCAATCCGCTTCAAACAAAGTAGCTGTAAGTGCAAGTAGTGATGAAATTAGAGATCATATTATTACTGAAGTGGAAGGCGGTGTTTTGATTATTCGTTTAGGGGAAAATGGATCTTGGTTTAATTGGAAAAAATGGGGGAACTACAAAACCAAGGCTTATGTAAGTATAAAAGATATTGATGCAATAACAGCTTCGGGCGCAAGTGATGTTCATGTCATTAATAAAATCGAGTCGTCAAAAATTAGAATTAATTTATCGGGTGCTTCCGATTTTAAAGGGGATATTAGTGCAGGCGTAATTATTTATGATATATCTGGCGCTTCTGATTGCAAAAGTTCGGTGGATGCAAATACAATTGCAATTACAGGGGCGGGTGCTTCTAAGATTGAATTAGCGGGAAAGGTGGATGATTTATCTGTGGTAATTTCTGGGGCAAGTGATGCAAAACTTTACAATTTAAATTCAAAAGGGGCAATTCTTAAATCTTCAGGTGCTAGTAGTATACAAGCAACAGTTACTGAAATTTTAAAAGCAAATTCAATTGGTGCAAGTAGCATTGATTACAAAGGGAATCCGAATGTGAAAGAATCTAATACCTCTGGCGCATCAAGCATTAGGCATAAAAATTAATTAAATAAAAGCACAAATAAAATAAAAAGGAAATCTTTACAGATTTCCTTTTTTTAATTCGCTTACTGCAAAATCAGTTGCCCTTGCAGTTAATGCCATATAAGTTAATGATGGATTTTGACATGCAGAAGAAGCCATAGCTGAACCATCTGTTATGAAAACATTTTTTGCATCATGCATTTGATTCCATTTGTTTAATACAGATGTTTTAGGATCCTTACCCATTCGAGCCGTTCCCATTTCATGAATACAAAATCCTGGGGCAGGCATGTTATCGTAAGTAGTAATATTTTTAATACCAGCTGCTTCTAACATTTCTGCTGCGCTGTTTTTCATATCAACACGCATCTTCATTTCATTGTCCTTGAATTCACAATCTATATCAAGGGTAGGTAATCCCCATTTATCTTTCTTGTCTTTGTTTAAGCTTACTTTATTTTCATAATAAGGTAAGTGCTCACCCCATGAACCCCAACCCATACTCCAATTGCCTGGTTCAGTAATACTTTCTTTTAATTCAACGCCAATACCATCTGCATCACCACGTTTGCGAGAAGCACCTCCTTGATATCCAAATCCACGAACATATCCTGCTGAGGAACCGCCATCTAAGTTTCTAAAACGAGGAACATATATTCCATTTGGACGACGACCATATGTATATTTATCTAAGAAGCCATCAAAGTCACCATTCGCGCCAACACCATAATGATGATCCATTAAATTATGCCCTACTTGTTGGCTACTATTACCAAACCCTGTTGGAAAAACTTCTGATACTGAGTTTAATAAAATATGGGAAGTGCCTAATGTAGAAGCGTTTAAGAAAACTATTTTAGCATAATATTCTTCTGTTTTATTGGTGTTCGCATCTAAAATTCGAACGCCTTTTGCGCGACCGGTTTCTTTGTCATATAAAATTTCTGTAGTGATGGCATCTGGTCTTAAAGTTAAATTACCAGTTGCAAACGCTGCAGGAAGCGTTGCAGAGTTGGAACTAAAATAGCCACCAAATGGACAACCTTGGTGACATTTATTTCTAAATTGACAAGGGCCACGTGTACCAATTTTTGCAGTATGATTCGCAGATCTTCCAATAATCATTGGACGACCCATTTTTGTTTTAAGATTATTGGCCACCATTTGTTCAACACAGTTCATTTCCATAGCGGGTTGAAATTCGCCATCGGGTAAATTAGGAATACCATCTCTGTTACCACTAATGCCTGCAAATTTTTCAACATAGCTATACCAAGGTGCAAGGTCATTATATCTGATAGGCCAGTCAGTGCCATGTCCATCTTTTGCATTGGCTTCAAAATCCAAATCGCTCCAACGATAACTTTGACGACCCCACATGAGTGAACGACCACCTACATGATTTCCTCTAATCCAATCAAATGGTTTTACAGGGTTGTAGGGATTTTCAAGATCGTTGACAAAGAATTTTTTTGATACCTCATCGTATGCATAGCATTTACTTTGAATAGGTGAGTTCGTTTTATCTTCCTGGGTTTTTGCATTGCGGTGCGGCAACTCCCAAGGATTTTTTTCAGTGCCTTCGTAATCTTTGATATGTTCCACATTGCGGCCTCTTTCAAGTAGAATTGTCTTTAATCCTTTTTCAGTAAGTTCTTTAGCTGCCCAGCCACCAGAAATACCAGAGCCGACTACAATCGCGTCAAAAATGTTGGAATTCGTCATTTATTAAAGTTTTTAAGGTCAAGCATGTATTGGTATACAAAATACTAAAAAATCCTTAATTGCTGGTTTCCTATCTAATTCCACATACACCCCCTAAAACTTGCCCATGAACTAATAATGCCCTATCTTTGCCGTCCAAACATCGCGAGGTAGAGCAGCGGTAGCTCGTCGGGCTCATAACCCGAAGGTCGGAGGTTCGATCCCTTCCCTCGCAACATAATCCCGCTCCCGATTTCATATCGAGAGCGGATTTTTTTTGTAGTAACTTTGTATCATTAAGGATTGAATAAAAGAATAGAAAGGCATGAAAGTAGGGTTTGTAAATATTTTTGGGAAGCCAAACGCCGGTAAAAGCACTTTACTGAACGCCATCATGGGTGAGAAAATGGCTATTGTGTCTTCCAAAGTACAAACCACGCGCCATAGGATTAAGGCCTTCTTGAACAAGGTGGATGAGTATCAAGTCATATTTTCAGACACCCCAGGGATCATTGATCCTAAATATAAGCTCCATGAAAAGATGATGGGGGCGGTTAAATCGGCATTGGAAGATGCTGATTTGGGACTTTTAATGGTGGATGTTCGAGATGATTTTGATGAAATTGACGCCATGTTTAGCGCTTTAAAACTAAAAGTGCCTTGTATTGTGGTGATGAATAAGTCGGATTTAGCCCCAGGTGGTAGGGTAAAAGAAGCAAATGCTTACTTTAGTGCGAAGGCTTATTGTACAAAAATTATTTCAATTAGTGCATTGAATATCAGTGATGTATATAGGTTGATGAAAGTAATACTTGAGCTTATCCCTGAAGGTGGTCATCCGTTTTTTGACCAGGAGGATTTGAGTGATATGCCGACTAAGTTTTTTGTAAGTGAAATGATCCGGGAAAAGATATACCAGTTGTTTGGGGAGGAAATTCCTTATCACACAGCTGTGCTGGTGAATTCATTTAAGGAGCAACCGCTTTTAACAAAAATTCAAGCGGATATTGTCGTGAATCGAGAAACGCAAAAGGCAATTATTATTGGACAAGGAGGTAAGATGATTAAAGAGATAGGTAGTTTGGCTAGGAAGGATATTGAGGAGTTCATTGGTTCCAAGGTTTACCTAGAACTATTTGTAAAGGTGAAGCCGAAGTGGCGTGACAATGATATGAAATTAAAAGAATTCGGGTATTAATATTAATTGATAATTAATTACTTTAAAGTAATGGTTGTTAATAATTTATATAATGTTGATTGAATATTAAATTGAAGTTTTATGAGTTATACAGTGGCAATTGTTGGAAGGCCAAACGTAGGAAAAAGCACTTTGTTTAACCGTTTCTTAGAGGAGCGTAAAGCAATTGTGGATGATATTAGTGGCGTTACCAGAGACCGTCAATACGGGGTAACTGAATGGAATGGCAAAACATTTAACGTAATTGATACAGGCGGTTTTGTACCTGATTCTCGTGATATGTTTGAGACAGAGATTCGTAAGCAAGTCTTCGCAGAAGTACTAAGCCGGTGTATGTGTGTGTGAATAAAGTTGATAATTCCACAAGGGCTTTAGAAGGAACTGAGTTTTACGGAATGGGCTTTGAGCATAACTATTTTGTGAGCTCCATCTCAGGAAGTGGCACTGGTGAATTATTAGATGCAGTGACCACTGGAATGAAGGATGAGCCTTTGAAAGTGGTGAATGCAGAATTGCCAGAAGGCGCTGAGCCTGAAGAGGAAATTGCTGTCCCTAAAATTGCGATTATGGGCCAACCGAATGTAGGAAAATCTTCCTTGTTAAACGCCATGATTGGTCAAAATAGAACCATTGTATCAGATATTGCAGGTACGACCCGTGATACTATTCATACGCATTATAACATGTTCCAAAAGGAATTTGTATTGATAGATACAGCTGGAATTAGAAGAAAGAATAAGGAAAAAGATGATTTAGAGTTTTATTCCATTATCCGTGCGATTAAGGCCATGGATGAAGCGGATGTTTGTTTATTAGTTATAGATGCAGTGAAGGGGATTACCGCCCAGGATTTGAGCATATTCAGCTTGGCTGCAAAAAAGGGAAAGGGCATCGTTGTATTGGTAAACAAATGGGATTTGATCGAAAAAGAGACCAATACGGCTAGGGATTATGAAAAAGTACTCAAGGACAAACTGGCACCTTTTACTGATGTGCCTGTACTATTTATATCAGCACTTGAAAAAACGAGGATATTTAAGGCGATTGAATTGGCTTTGGATGTATTTGAGAACAGGCACCGTAAAGTACCTACATCTAAGTTGAATGACATTATGCTCAAAGTGGTTCAAAATTACCAAGCACCTGTGGTTCGGGGGCATATTATTAAGATCAAGTTTGTATCTCAATTACCAACTAGGGTCCCAAGTTTTGCCTTTTTTACCAATTTTCCTGACGATATTAAAACTCCCTATAGAAACTATTTAGAGAACCAAATAAGGGCAAATTTCAAGTTTACAGGGGTTCCGGTGCGGATTTATTTCAGAAAAAAGTAGAATTATCTCTTCATAAGAAGGATTATTTTAAAATTTAATGTTAAAATTTGGCGATTTTAAAGGGGATTCTTATCTTCGCCTCCGTATTAAATACAAACTTAAAACCATTTCAAAATGAAAAAAGTATTCGCAATCTTAGCTATCGCTGCATTAACTGCATGTGGTGGTGCTTCTACTGAAGCTACAACTGATACAGCTGCTGCTGCAACTGTAGATACAGCTGCTGCTGTAACTGTTGATACTGCTGCTGCTGCAACAGTTGATACTGCTGCTGCTGCTAAGTAGTTTAGAAGTTTACTATAACTTCTTGCAAGAAGGTCCTTCCCGATAATATCGGGAAGGATTTTTTATTTTAGGGATATAGGGGGCTAATTGTTGCTTTCATTACAGATTTTGGCATTAATATTGCCTTATTAGGGTGTACATTACTTGTGGGCTGTTTTCGGCGGCGGGTATGTCAATTTGACTATTTTAAAATAAATAACAGTGGATAATAATTTTTTATTTAGAGCGGAGGATGATAATGAATTCATACCCTTATTTTCATTTAATGAGCAGGATATGGAGGGAGATAAAGATATGGTGGTGGATGATATCATTCCTATTTTGCCACTTCGTAATACGGTTTTGTTTCCTGGGGTCGTGATTCCGATTACGGTAGGTAGAGATAAAAGTATTCAAGCAGTGAAAGCTGCTTATAATAAGGATAAATTAATTGGGGTAGTTTCCCAAAAAGATGGGAACATCGAAGATCCTACACCTGCAGATTTATGTTCCATTGGTACTGTCGCAAAAATCATTAAAATGATTAAAATGCAGGACGGCGGAACTACAATAATTATACAAGGTAAAAAGCGTTTCCAATTACTTGAAATGAAAGAAGAGGATCCGTTTTTTAAAGCAAGTATTAAAGTATTGGTGGAAGAAAAAGTGGGGAAAGAGGATCAAAATTTTCAGGCTTACTTATCGAACATCAAGGATTTGGCAACGCAAATCATTCAATTGTCTCCAAATTTTCCTTCAGAGGCTGCAATGATTTTAAAAAATATTGAGAATCCTTTATTCTTAATCAATTTTGTTAGTAGTAATTTAAATGTGGAGATAGCCAACAAGCAAGGCTTATTAGAAGAAAATAAAATTTCCATTAAGGCTGAAAAGCTGATTCAATATTTACAACAGGAATTACAATTTGTTGAATTAAAAAATAAAGTGGCGAATAAAACGCGCACTGAAATTGACAAACAACAAAGGGACTATTTCTTGCAGCAGCAACTTAAAAGTATTAAGGATGAATTAGGTGGAGATGCCAATGATCGCGAGCTAGCAGAAATGAAAAAGAAGGCCGAAAACAAAAAATGGCCTGAAAGCGCAAAAAAAATATTTCAAAATGGCTTGGAGAAATTAGAAAGGATGCATTCCAGTACACCTGATTATTCGGTGGTGTATAATCATCTTGATTTGATTTTAGATTTGCCATGGGAGGAATACACAGATGACAACTATGATTTAAAGAATGCCAAAAAAGTGTTGGATGCAGATCATTATGGCATGGGAAAAATTAAGAATCGAATTTTAGAATACTTAGCGGTACTTAAAATAAAAGGGGATATGAAAAGTCCAATTTTATGTTTTTTAGGTCCTCCAGGTATTGGTAAAACATCGCTAGGTAAATCTATAGCGCACGCTATTGGTCGAAAATATGTGAGAGTAAGCTTAGGAGGGTTGCATGATGAAAGTGAAATTCGCGGACATCGTAAAACTTATATTGGTGCAATGCCAGGTAGGGTTATACAAAGCTTACGAAAAGTAAAAACATCTAATCCAGTCATGATTTTAGATGAGATTGACAAAATTGGAAGTGACCATAGAGGTGATCCATCTTCTGCATTATTGGAAGTATTAGATCCTGAACAAAATCATAGCTTTTACGATAATTATTTGGAGTCGGAATATGATTTAAGCAAAACATTGTTCATTGCTACGGCTAATGATATTAGTCGGATTCAGCCAGCATTGCGCGATAGATTAGAGATAATTGATTTAAGTGGTTATGCCGTGGAAGAAAAAGTAGAAATTGCTAAGCGCCATTTATTACCGAAGCAAAAATCGGCGCATGGCTTAGATAAAATTAATTTTAAAGTACAGGATACGGTTTTAGAAAAAGTGATTGAGGATTATACACGAGAAAGTGGGGTACGTGAATTAGATAGGCAATTGGCTTCAATCATGCGTTACCAAGCCAAGGAATTGGCCTATAAGCACAAAGTAAAATCTATGGTAACTAAACCTGATATTATTAAAATTTTAGGGCAGCCAAAATATAGTAACGAAATATATAAAACTGTAAATATGCCGGGTGTAGCTGTTGGCTTAGCTTGGACGTATGTGGGGGGAGATATTTTATTCATTGAAGTGTTATTGGCTGATGGCAAAGGGGGTATGAAATTAACTGGTAATTTAGGTAATGTGATGAAGGAAAGTGCTGATACTGCTTTAACTTATTTACAAAGCAATGCAAAAAAAATAGGCGTGGATCCAACTTTGTTTACCACTAAATTAATTCATGTGCATGTACCAGAAGGCGCAGTACCAAAGGATGGTCCAAGTGCGGGTATTACAATGCTTACTGCACTCACTTCTGCGTTTACGGGTCGTAAAGTAAAACCATATTTAGCCATGACGGGTGAAATTACTTTGCGTGGGCAAGTATTACCCGTTGGAGGTATCAAGGAAAAGATATTAGCTGCAAAAAGAGCAGGGATGAAGGAAATTATTATGTGCTGGCAAAATGAAAAAGATGTCAATGAAATAGATAAAACATTTATCAAAGGCGTACAGTTTCATTATGTAAAAAATATGCAACAAGTGCTTGACTTAGCATTAGTTTAAGTTGATTATAAGGAATGCAACCCCTAGCTTTGTATTATGATGACAACAATCAAAAAAATACAAAAGCTAGGGGTTTTTATTTTAGCTTTATTTTTTTGTGGTTCTATGGTCATGGCACAAACCACCATTGGTCATATTGGCGGGAAGGAGTCAAACGCGGTATACCATTTTTTAAACCTGCCTCATTCTGCCAAGGCTTCCTCCTTAGGAGGTATCAATATAAGTCGGATACAACCAGATATTGGATTGGCCATGTATAATCCGGCACTACTCACGCCAAGTATGGACAGTTGGCTACACTTAAGTGTAAAGCCATATTTGGCTGACATAAATCAATATGATTTTAGTGGGGCTAAATTTATTGAGCATAAAAAAATTGTACTAGGATGGGGTGTGCATTTTATGGATTATGGTGCTGTTGCCATGACTGATATTGCAGGTAATCAAATGGGTAATTTTCATCCTAATGATTATAGTTTGCAAGTGTCTGCTGCTACTAGTTATATAAATAATATTCATATTGGAACCACTTTAAAATTTATACAATCCAATTATGGTTTATATAAATCTAATGGTTTCGCAATGGACATTGGCTTAAGATACCAACCTGCTAGTGAATTATCACAAGTGAGTGTATTAGTAAAAAATTTAGGTACACAACTGAAAACTTATGCCACAAAGGAGGAGCTTCCATTTAATTTAATTGTTGGATGGACAAAAAAACTTGAAAATGCGCCTTTTCAATTTTCATTGACTGCTGAAAAATTATCATTATGGAATTTGGCATATAATGATACTAGTTTTAATGCGCAACAAGGCTATACGAATCCAGGGACACTTCAAAATTTATTTAACCATTTAATTTTGGCAGGGGAAGTGTTTATAGGAGAACAAGTATCCGTGAATCTGGGCTATAATTTTATGCGCCGATTTGATTTAAATATACAAGGGCAACAAAATGCATTGAATGGATTTAGTTCAGGCCTTGCATTGCAATTACAAAGGTTAGAAGTCCAATATGGGAATGCATTTTTTCAAAAGAATATGTACCATCATTTTTCATTGATGTATAACTTGAAAAACAAATAGCTTAATTCTTTTTCTTTACCGGAAAAATAGCTTTTGGCTTTTGCGCTTCCTTATTAATAGTTTCTTTTTTAGCAGGAACGTTACTTTTTATTGGTTTCGGTGCGGGCGTGTTCGTATTAATGGCGGCAGGTTTTTCAACGCTAGTATTTTCTGTTGCTGGAATTTCATAATCCGATTCTCCTTTAATTTCTTCATCATTTATTAAAGTGGGCACTTCCGTATCAAGTTCGGTGCTATCTGAGTTTACAAAGTTGATATTGAAGTCGCCAGCCATATTTGATGGACGATCAAAGTTAGCGTTCGGATCAAGATTGCATGCTGGATCGGAGGTGACTTTATTCATAAAATAAGCCCAAATAGGTAAGGAGGCATGTGCACCTTGCCCAAAATAATTATCCGTAAAACGAATGTATCTATCATCACATCCCACCCATGCACCTGCTAATATTTGTGGGGTATAGCCCATAAACCATAAATCACTATTGTCATTGGTGGTACCTGTTTTTCCTGCAATAGACTGCGCTTTTATATCATAAGAATACAAACTACGGCCCGTCCCTTTTGAAATTACTCCTTGCATCATACTCACAACTGAATAGGCAGTTGTTTCATTAATTACCTTTCTTCTTTGTGGAGAAAAACTTTCAAGTACATTTCCGTTTTTATCTTCAATTCGATTGATGAATAAAGGTTGCGCATTATAGCCACCACCAGGGAACATAGTGTATGCTTGTACCATTTCGTATAGTGAAATTTCAACTGCACCAAGGGCTAGAGAAGGATAGGCGGGTATATCTGCTTGTACGTTACATTTTTTTAAGTATTCAACAAACTGTTTCGCCGCTTCATTTCCATTGCCATTAATTTGTTTCATGATATAGGCCGATGCACAGTTGCGTGATTCAGCGAGTGCTTGTGCCATTGGCATGGATAAACCGGTGCATGTTCTTGTTGTATTGGGTACCATGCCATAACCTTCAAAGTTTTGTTGTTGGTCCTGAACAATCGTGTATGGGGTAAAGCCTGATTTTTCAATGGCCAAAGAATATAATAAGGGCTTAATGGTTGAACCCACTTGGCGCCTGGTATTAATATTAACGTGGTCATATTTGAATGTTTTAAAATCAACACCACCTACCCATGCTTTCACCTCGCCCGTAAAAGGGTCCACTGCTAAAAACCCCGTTTGCAGTATTTGCTTATGGTATTTTAATGAATCTAATGGCGTCATGATGGTGTCAATGAAACGATTTTTGTTCCAAGCAAAAACGCGCATATTTATGGGCTCGTCAAAGGTTTTCCTAATATCAACATCTTCTAGATCTTCTTTCTTTGCATTTCTCCATCGATCTGTTTGTTTGATGGCTAATTCTAATTGCGTGCTAAAGTCCTTCCAAACACTACCTGTTTTAATATTGTTTTGTTTATTGAACTCGCGTTGTAAATAAGCCATATGTCTTGCAACTGCTTCCTCCGCATATAATTGCATACGTGGATTGATGGTAGTGTATATTTTTAATCCATCTCGATATAAGTTATAAGGATCGCCATTGTTTTTCTTATGTTCTTTACACCACTTTTTCATATACTCGCCTAGTGTCATTCTAAAATAGGGGCCTAATCCATTATTTTCATCTAATTTTCGATAGTTCGTAACAATGGGTAATTCTTTGTATTGTAGCGCTTGGTCATCACTAATATACTTTTGTTCTGCCATGCGATTAATGACCAAATTGCGTCTTTCCAATGCCAGTTTAGGGTTGCGATTAGGGTTATATTTGGTAGGCGCATTAATCATGCCTATTAATAACGCTGCTTCTTCAACACTTAAACGATCAGGTTCCTTTTGAAAAAAGGTGCGAGATGCATTACTAACACCAAACAGATTATCACTAAATGGAACGGTATTTAGGTATAAGGTTAAAATTTCTTGTTTGGTAAAGTTGCGCTCCAACTTAATGGCTATGATGCTTTCCTTGATTTTTTGTATGACGCGTAATAATTTATTTTTAGTACCCCAATTATTGGTAAATAAATTTTTAGCGGTTTGCATACTAATGGTAGATGCGCCGCCTTTGCTTCCTAAAAAGGCAACGGCACGTACTAAACCTTCACCATCAATTCCATAGTGATCATAAAATCGTTTGTCCTCCGTAGCCACTAATGCTTGTATTAAATAGGGGCTGATATCGCGATACTTAACACTGATGCGATCTTCTAAATAGTACTTGCCCATAGGTGTGCCATCCTGAGCATATACTTGGCTTGCTAGGGAAGCGGTGGGGTTTTCAATATCATCCAAATCGGGCATGTCACCAATCCAGCCAAAATTAAGCATTAACAAAAACAATAAAATGACACCTGCTGTAATAAAATAATACTTCCAAAATAGGCGTATCCAATTTTTAGGTTTTTTCTCTGTATGTTGGTTAATTGGTTTCACTTATAATCCTTTATTGTTTATAAATATTATTGTTCATAAAGCTTTTATATTTTTTAAGGTCGTCACTATTTTTAATTTGCAAAATGTTGGACTTCCCTAAAATGTATAATTCATATTGTTTGCTTTGTACAAACGAAATTATTTCAGTGCTTAGTCGTCCTTTTATTTTATTTAAATAGGTATTACTACTATTTAAATTTTCAAACGGGCCAATCCAAACAACAAAAACATTGGGTTCAAATTCAAGGTAAGTTACATCTAAATTTTGTTTTTTAAATTCATCCTTATTTAGGTAGCCAAGGGCAGTGACCATCTCTTTGACCAATATTTCTTTAATATTAGTGGTAAGGATTGCTGCATAATGTGGTTCCGATTCATCCTTGGTGAAAAATAATCCAGCATCCATGGCAACTTTATTGGAAGAATCAATTTTAGGACTAACAGCAATTGATTTATTTTGGGTAGCTAGCTTTAAATTTTCGACCCTAGGTGTTTTGGTCGTAGCTATTAATTTCAAGCTGTCCCCATTCAGCTTTGATAAATACAACTCAGTCTCTTTCCTTTTTTTAAGTTCTTCAATAATATTTTTTGCACGGTCTCGTATACTTTCATTTTGATGCAGAAATATAATTGAATCCAATAACACAAATGCTAAGCTGTCCATTCGTTGTTGCGCGTACATTTTAACCTTTAAAAATTGATAGGGGGCAAACCACTTTGTTTTTTTAAGTTGTGCGTCCAGCTGGCTTGCTTTATTGGATAATGTTGTCCAATTCCCTATTTGTGCTAAAAAATAGGCTTCTTTATAATCTGCCTCTAATTGTTTTTCTTGAGATTTTTTATTTTCAACGGCTGTCTTCTTTGTTATATAAAAGCCTTTTGGAAATTTTGCTTCTACAATTGCAATGAGGCTATCTGAACTGGTTCGGTTCCCTTGGTGGATATATTCGCTAGCCAAATCAAGTAAACTACGTTCCGTAATAACATCATCCATATTTAAATTAATGACTTTTTGGTATAAGGGTAGGGCTTTCTCAAAATCATTCAGTTGAAATAAAAATGTTTGTGCATTTTCAAAGCTACTTTTATTTAATTCTAATATTGATTTAGTCAAATCGTCTTTGCTACTAATGAGTTGGAGAGCGTTTGTTTTTTCCTTGGTTATTTCAGTCGACGAAATGGAGGCAGTGCTATTGCTATCTGTTGTATATCTTGATTGCGGGGCATCGGCAGGATTGGTTGACTTATATATAATAGCATTGCTTGTTTTTCTACGCCATTGATCAACATTTGGTCGGTTACCCCATTTTTGTGCAAAGTTTTGTTTTCCAATTTCAACAGTATTTTTATTTTCAAAATAAAAATCACTTACACCACTTAGGCCCTGAGATTGGTTATTCGGATAGCCTGTATTATTATTACCGTAATTATTGGAAGTATTACTAAAGCCATTATTAGCCCCATTATTACCACCATAATTATTTCCAAAACTGTTGTTACTAAAATTGTTATTAATACCCTGGTTGGTTAACGCCTCATTTGCTAATGCGGCTTGTTTAACTTCATCCATGAATAGGGTACTTAATTTTTTTGTTTTATTTTTTTCATTCAATTCCCATTTTTGCAGATACGCCTTCTGCAAATTTTCTGCAAGGGTGTAAATATATTGAAGCGTATCTTGTTGTTGGATTGTAATATCGTTTTTAAGTATGGATGGCAGCCATTTTTTTCGCAGCGCTATTTTTTCAAAATCGGGGTTGGTTTTTAATATTAAAGTTAAGCTATCGTATGCCAATGTGGCAATAGCATAATTACTTGATTTGTAATTGATGTCTGCCAATAACTCAAACGCTTTTTGTTTTTGCGTTAAACCATTTTCATTTTTTTTGATGGAAACCAATAACCATTCATTTGCCCTTATAATATCTTTATTCTGGATCGCTAATTTTGCCATTTCAAAATATATAATGTCTGTATAAGGTTTGTATTTTTCCCTTCTTGACATTTGTTGTAGTGAGTTGGCTAATTCAAGCCAGGGTGTTTTTGATTGTTTAAAATCAATTTTTATTAAATTAATTTTTGCATATACACTGATTAATGGATTTAATGCGTCACTGTGTGCCTTTTTATACCAGGTATAGGCATTGGGGAGATTATCTGATATTTCCCATAATTGTGCAATAAGATAATACCATCTTGTTTTGGAAAACTTATCAGGGGCATTGGATAAGCCTTTGGTTAAATAAGTAGCAGCACTATCATAATTTTCACTTTGATAATATCCATATGCTAATTGTTCAAATAAGAATGGGTGTAATCGTTTAGGGAAGAAAGCATCTGTTTTCAATAATTGTAGTAAACTTAATCCTTCATTCAATGAATTTATTTCAAAATAGTTTCTGGCCTGCCAAAGCATACTTTCATTTCTGATATTTCTATTCTCATAAAATTTATTATCTTCTTTGGTGGCGATACTGAATTGGCCTTTGGTGTTTCTCAAATTACTGCCAATGGGTATATCCATTCCGGCTTCCTTTGCATCAAATGCATAGTTGATATATTGTAGTAAACTTCCTGCGGTATCAAAATTTTTATGAAATAAATAGGCTTTGGCTAATAACAAATAGGCGTCGTCCACCCAATTGCTTCTTAAATCATGTAATACCACATTGGCATTACACCTGTAAATGATGGAGTCTATATCTTTTTTAGAAGTATTGGCTAGGTCGTAATCGTAAAATGGAATTAAAGTGGTGTAATCCTCCTCTAAATAGGCGCGAGCATCTTTAATAATTTGGGTCAATTCCTCATTTGCGTGAAATATATAATTAAATTTTGAAACTGTATTTTGATAAGCGCGGCGGCCAAGAGTATACTTTTTCTTAGTGAGAATTTCATAGGGGAGTGGTCGTTCTTCTTCGTAAGGAATAAACTTGCGTGTGGTACTATCTAATTTTGCTTTAGCATTATCTATTTTTTTAAAAATAAAGTTGTTTATTTTTTTTTGATTGCTGTCTAATACACTGTTTACTTTTTTAATCAACTTGGAATTATTGATATCCAGTATTGATTTGGAAGAATCCTGTGCAATGACACCCTTATTTAACACAAAAATACAGCCCATTAGGAGGAGTCGATAAGGCCAATATTTTAATGGGTTCTGCAACAATTTCATGGTAGGACTAATAACGACTAAAAATACAATTAATTCTGTTTATTTTGTATCTTTAGGTTGCAACTTTTAATATGGCAATTTTAGACGATAACAACACATTTAAACGTAGGAGCAATACCTACCGTTTGGTCATCATGAACGATGATACTTATGATGAGGTAGTTGCATTCAGACTTTCCAGGACTTCCGTTTACATTGGCTTTAGTGTGAGTTTTATATTGTTAGTAGGTTTAACTATTGCGTTAATTGCTTTTACCCCACTTAAGTATTATATTCCAGGGTATGGTACCAAAGAAAGTCAAACCGCACTTCAATTATTAAAAATAAGGACCGATTCTTTAGAGCAAACATTACACTATAAGGAACAATATTTAGAAGGAATAAAAAAAGTACTATCGGAAGGGAATGCAAAACAATTGGATACAATTCCATTGAAATTACCCGAAAGTTTACCTTCAAATGATTAATTATTTTTTGTGAATACAAACCATAATAAAAAAAATAAGTCAGTCAACGTTTGGGCAAATTATGCTGGATTAGGGTCGCAATTAATTGCTGGATTATTACTGTTGTTATATATTGGTAAAAAAGGCGATGCCTATTGGGGATTGAAACCAATGTTGATTTGGATATTACCATTTGCCTTTATTTTTTTCACCTTATACAGAATCATAAAAGAAACAAAATAATTTTTTCATGTTTATAAAAAAATTGGTCCCCATACTTGCACTTTTTGCATTAATAAATACTTTGTGTTTATTATTTATGGAAAATGTCCTGTATTTTAATTATTACTTTATTGTTGTGGTAAATACCATGTTATTTTTCATGGCAATTTTTAGTTACGTACGCATTTTAAAAATGGATACGAATAATCCGAATGCAATGATTCGTTCTGTTATGTTAGGCACACTTTTAAAATTGGGCGTATTTGCAGTCGCTGCTCTAATTTATGCCAAAACGCAAGAAGCAAAAGTTGGTATTCCTACCTTATTAGTTTGTATGGGAATTTATCTTTTGTACGCTTGGCTTGAAATTCGTTGGGCTACAAAAAAGAATTAGTTTTTCAACCGCATTAAATAATTTTCTTGGCAAAAATTGAACACCCACTTAACGCGCTCAATGCCTACTTGCCAGATGGGACATTTGAACCTGTTGTTTCCTTAATAAATCAATACAAGGTTCATTTAACAGTCACCAAAGCAAGGAAGTCTGTGTTAGGTGATTATCGCCATGCATTCCAAGGGGCCAATCATAAAATTTCGGTCAATGGGAATTTAAATAAGTATGAATTCCTAATTACTTTACTTCATGAATTAGCGCATTTATTATGTTATGAACAATTCAGAAATAGGGTGGATGCACATGGTAAAGAATGGAAAAGTATATACGGACATTTGCTGGCGCAATTTATACAACAAGGTTTTTTTCCCGATGATATAAAAAAAGCATTAAGTAAAACCTTATTAAATCCTGCTGCCACCGCCAATGGAGAAACTAAGCTATTATTGGTTTTGAGAAAGTATAATGAAGTAAAGAAAGCAGGAGTTGTACTTGTTGCACATATTGCTGAAGGCATATTATTTGAATCCTTTAATGGAAAAATATTTAGACGCGGTAAAAAACGCCGTATACGTATTGAATGTGTTGAGGTAGCTACTGGTCAGGTATATTCCTTTAGTGCATTAACTGAAGTGAAGCTAGTGAATGGGGTATAACATTTTAAAAATCATAAGAGCGTTTTAAGTAGCATTTTATATTTTATAAAAATGGAAATAAAACAAAATACCCCCGATTCATTGGGGGTATTTTAAAAATCATAAGAGCGTTTTAAGTAGCATTTTATATTTTATAAAAATGCTACTTAAAACTAAGCAACGGCTTGCTTTACTAAAGCAGCAGCTTCGCTCAATTGTATTGCAGATTGCACTTTCAATCCACTTTCGTCAATTAATTTTTTTGCTTCCACCGCATTGGTGCCTTGTAAACGCACAATGATTGGGATATTTATATTACCTAATTTATTGAAAGCTTCAATTACACCAGCAGCAACACGATCACAACGAACAATACCGCCAAA
Organism: Chitinophagia bacterium; assembly: GCA_009920495.1. Classification (GTDB taxonomy): domain Bacteria; phylum Bacteroidota; class Bacteroidia; order Chitinophagales; family Chitinophagaceae; genus Sediminibacterium. Next base: position 26,286 of record RFZW01000006.1, on the reverse strand, counting down.
GATGTTAATTAAAATAGCTTTTACATTAGGGTCTTTCAAGATAATTCTAAATCCAGCTTCTACTGTTTGCGCATTTGCAGTACCACCTACGTCTAAGAAGTTAGCGGGCTCACCACCACTTAACTTAATCATATCCATAGTAGCCATAGCTAGTCCTGCACCATTCACCATACAACCTACATTGCCATCCAATTTAACAAAGTTTAAATTGTATTCACCTGCTTCAACTTCAGTAGGATCTTCTTCAGTAACATCCCTCATTGCTAATAAATCAGGATGACGCATTAATGCATTGTCATCAATATTCATTTTACAATCCACAGCAATGATTTTATCATCACTTGTTTTGAATAGGGGATTAATCTCAAGCATACCGCAATCTAAACCAACATAGGCATTGTATAAATTGGTAACAAATTTTACGCAACTTTTTAAAGCGTCACCACTCAATCCTAAATTGAAAGCAATTTTACGCGCCTGGAAACCTTGTAAGGCACCACCAGGGTGTATCCATTCTTTAAATATTTTTTCAGGGGTATTATGTGCGACTTCCTCAATATCCATTCCACCTTCTGTGCTATACATAATTACATTCATTCCTTTGGAACGATCTAATAAAATTGACAAGTAAAATTCTTTGGTTGGCTGAGGGCCTTCATAATATACGTCCTGCGCAACTAATATTTTAGAAACTAATTTACCTGCTGGGCCAGTTTGTATGGTTACTAATGTACCACCTAAAATATTTTTTGCAAAAGTTTCAATATCGGCTGCTGATTTACCAACGGCTACACCTCTTTGTTCAGTGCCTACTATTTTACCTTTACCACGACCACCCGCATGTATTTGAGCCTTAACTACTGCGAATTTATTATTTGTTTCGCCTGCTATCTTGTGGTAAGCAGTTATTGCAGCATCTACTGATTCAGCTGCGATACCTTCTTGTACTGGAACATTATACTTTTTAAGTAATTCTTTTGCTTGATATTCATGCAAATTCATAAAATCTAAATTTTGGCGAAGATACTAGATTAAAGGCATAGAATTGCCCAAAAATATATTTTGTTGTTTAAACATTGATTTATATATTTACACTTTAATAACAATTAAATATTATATAACAACTGGGCCTATTGAATTCGCGATTTTTTTGCGTATTTTAGTTGGCACAATAATCTAAAACATTAAATAAATATGAAAAAAATCATTTTCGCAGTTGTCATTTTGGCAACTTCATTTTCCTTAGTTGCTTTTACTAAAAAAGACAAAACAAACGCTGCAGTTACATTTACTGTAAATGCACAAAAAAGCAAAGTGGATTGGATTGGTTCAAAAAAGAGTGATTTCCATACAGGATATTTCCCAGTTAAATCAGGAGCTGTACAAGTAGATGGTGGTAAATTAGTAGGTGGCAGTTTTGTAATTGATGTTGCTGGTTTAAAAGTAACAGATGAAGGGGGTGGCGCAAAATTACAAGGTCATTTATCTTCTGCTGATTTTTTTGATATTTCAAAATTTGGTGAAGCTACTTTTACAATTAATACTGTAGATTATACTAAAGCAGACAGAGCAACTATTAAAGGCGATTTAAGCTTGAAAGGTATTAAGGCGCCGGTTACATTCACTGCAATCATTAGAAATGCAGATGACAAAGGTTTTTTTGCTGAAGCATTCTTCCCTTTTGATAGAACAGTTTTTGGAATTAACTATGGTATAGGTATGGTGGATTCAGATGTGCAATTAGCGATCCATATTTACGGAACAAAATAATTAAAGCATTGGTTTCATAAAAAAATCCCGTCCCGAGAAATCGGGACGGGATTTTTTGTTTATTAGTACTTATTTAAATTAGATGTCATAGCGCTCTTTTAGCACATGTAAATGATGAAGCGCATGGCCAAAAATGATAAATCCTAATGCATTAACTGAAATAGGATGACCACTTGCGGTCCCCATCGCTTTCATTTGTTCCTCTGTAAAAGAGGCGAATAGTAAATTGGTAGATTGCCTAACTACACGCCATTCAATTAACATATCTTTCCAGTTTCTATTTGCAGCGGTTGCATTTTTTGCATATTCGTTTTCGTCAAATCCTAATAAAGCAGCCGGTTCTTGCCTTGCAATAGCCAAAGCACGATAAGCGAAAATTCTTTCCGTATCAATAACATGTTGCAGCATTTGTTTGATGGTCCACTTGTCGGGTGCATAGGCGAAATTTGTTTTCTCAATGGGGACTGCCGACCAGGATTCTGTTATTCTTTCTTGGTATTGCTGTACTAAAATGGAATAATCTTTTCCGCTGGTATAGTTAATATAATTTTGATGTGGGGCACCATATTCTTTTGCACTAGGTCGAGACATGTTTTTTAATTTTGGTAAATATTGTATTTAATTACTAATTCTTAGTTTTTTTCTTTTTATCGTTATTCTGTGGTGTCGAAATTTTATACGTTTTTGCTAATGCAATTGCATTTGCCGCATTTACAATTCCACCGGTGGTGCATACTTCGATTAATGATTTATCCATGTCTCTGTTTGGAATGACATATTTGATATTACCATCCATCGGTTTCCAAACGCTGTTTACAATTATTTCTTTTACTTGTATGGCAGATAATTGCGGAAAATAAGATCGAATCATGGCAGCCATATGACTAACAATAGGGGATGACATACTTGTTCCTTGCAAGTAGCCATAATTATTTTTACCAGGCAATGTGGAATATATTTTATTTCCTGGCGAAAGCACATCTACTGTTTTTGCACCGTAATTACTAAAGTCAGTTAATAAAACATTATTTAAACTTGGATCACTACTTGCGCCAACCGTAATTACGTTTTTTGCGGTATCCTTATAGCTAGGGGAGTAGGTATTTGGATACACTTTTTTTGTATCTAAATTATAAAATTCATTTCCAGCGGAGTGAATTAATAAAACATCTTTTTGTGCCGCATATCTGATAGCGCTATCTACCCATGCTTGTTCTGGCGAATAGGATTTGCCAAAACTCATATTAATAATTTTTGCGCCATTGTCTACTGCATATCTGATGGCTAATGCAACATCCTTATCGTATTCATCGCCATCGGGAACTGTTCTTATTCCCATGATTTTTAGTGCCGGATATAAATTTTTGACTTCCCAATTGGAATCCGGTATACTTGCAACAAGTCCCGCTACATGTGTTCCATGACGCGCATTGGGGCCAGTGATATCATTGTTGCCATAATATTTGTCAGAAAAATTATTATAGTTGTCTTTGATAATATCCGCTCTAATATCTACAGGTGCCACTTCTTGAGCGCTCGCAGCTTTTTCTTTCCCTTCAATATATTCTTCTAAATCCTGTATGATTTCAGGATAGGTGCTTTCTTTTTCAATACCAAGAATTTTCACTGCCCTTAAATAAGCCATCTTGGTATCAAGTGTCACCCTGCCAATGGGTTGGTAGGATTCTAAAGAGGCTATAGTAAAATTTGAGTCTGGTAATTCCTTTAATAATATCGCCCCCATTTTTTTTATGGCATTGCTTGCCATTTTAATATATTGCAAAGAACTTAAGTCATTTTCAGCTACTTTAATTTCATCCCTGGTTTGTTTCCAAATCAAGTAAGCATCTTTTTCTTTTGAACTTAATTGGTTGGTATCAATTTGTTTACCATCATAGTTACTTTTATATCGATGATAAATTCGGGTCATTTCAGCAGCAGCCTTATCAATATTACGTCCATCCTTTCCACCTAAAAAATTCCAGCCATGTAGGTCATCTACATAACCATTTTTGTCATCATCCAAATGATTGTTTGGGATTTCTTTTGCATTTGTCCATAGTAAATTTTTCAAAGCAACGTGATTGGTGTCAATACCGCCATCAATTACGGCAACGATTACAGGACTTGCTTTTTGTGGCAGGGTAGCGATTAATTTATATGCATTATGTAAACTAATGCCGTGCACTGAATCAGTTGTATAATCCTTCCAATGCCAGTTTTGGCTGGATTGTGCGATAGCTAATTGATGGGAAATGGCGCATAAAAATAACAGGAATGTAAAACGCATATACTAGATAAATTATAAAAATGCTTAATTAGGTATTTTTAATTTTTTCAATCGTGTTCGTTGTTGAAAATCCTTCAATGATAGGGTTGATGATTACTTTTCCGCCATTTGCAATTACTTCCTTCGCGCCTACAATAGTTTCAATAGTGTAATCGCCACCTTTTACTAAAACATCTGGTAATAAACTGCTAATTAATTCCAAGGGGGTATCTTCTTCAAATATCACCACCATATCTACCAATAATAAATTTGCTAAAATTAAAGCACGATCATGGGTGTTATTTATTGGACGTTCTGGACCTTTTAATCTTTTTACACTAGCGTCACTATTTAGCCCTACAATTAAGAAATCTGCTTCCTTTGCCGTTTCCGCCAAGGAATATAAATGTCCGGGATGCAAAATGTCAAAACAGCCATTGGTAAATGCAAAAGTTTTGCCTAATACTTTACCTGCGGAGATGGCTTTTTTTGCATCTGCGACCGTTTTTATTTTTTGATGAATTGTTTCAACTAATCGCATATTACTTTGCTTGTTTGTTGATAAAAGGGAGCATGATTAAAGCGAGTCCGCCTAAAACAATAACGATAATGACTTGTGAAAACCATTGTAAAGTTCCATTCGCTAATCCAATGGTGTATTCAATACCATTTAATTCCAATACTTTGGCCATAAAGTAGGCATAGGCACCAATGCCTCCAGGTGTGATAATCATGCCGATACTCGCATAGGCTAGGCAACTGATCGCAGTTGAAAAAGAACTCGCAGTTCCTTCTGTTCCATACAATCCTATGTAAGTAGCTAATAAATATAAAAACCAAATACTAAAGGAATAAAAAAAGAATAAATTATATTTTTTCAATTTGGTCGCACTGATCACACCTTCCCAAATACCTTTGATTATTTTTTTAATAGGGTTGATGATCCTTTCAAATTTGTGCTTGAGCGTAAACAATAAAATCAAAGCCACAATCACTAGAAAAGCAACAATCCCTATAATTATAAATAAGTTATTATTTGAATGGGTGGCAGTGCTATTACCAGTTTGTAATTGTTGCCAGCCTGCTTCAATTACATTGAATTGTAAAGTAAGCGCTAATAAAAATACAATTCCAAGACTAATCACATCAAATGCTCTTTCTGCTACAATCGTACCCACAATTTTTTCAGCAGGCACTTTTTCATACTTTGCCAGCAAGGTGCATTTTAAAACCTCCCCTAATCTAGGGATGGCTAAATTGGCAAGGTAGCCAATGAGTACGGCTAAAAAAGTGTTCATGATGGAGGGTTTGTATCCCAGAGGTTCCATGATCAATCTCCAGCGGAGGGCCCTAATAAAATGAGATAGGCCTAAAATGAAAAATATAGGTAGGATTAGCCAAAATTTGGACTTAGCCAAGGCCTTGGTAAATTTGTCCCATTCTTGTGGCGGAATTTGATGTAAACTCCACCAAATCAGCAATATGCCAATCAAAAAGAAGAATCCTATTTTTAAAAATTTGGCCATAATTGGGGTTGAATTTTCCTATCTTCTGCAAAATACGACCATTTGTTAAGATATGCGTTGGCTGAGGGGGTTTTATTACTGTTTTTTGTGGTTTCTTAAAGTCCTTGGTTTTATGTAACTTTGCAGACTCAAAGATGGTTCTGAGTTAAATTCAAAATGAATGTCTGAAAAAAAACGAATCTTATATATCGCCACAGAAATGTCGCCCTATTTGGAGCTGACCGAATTTGCGGAGGTAATCAATAAGCTCGCAATTAAAAGTAATGACAGTGGGTTAGAAGTACGTTGTATTATGCCCAGATTTGGTGTAATCAATGAGCGTAGACACCGTTTACATGAGGTAGTTCGTTTATCTGGGATCAATGTGCAAGTGGACGGGGATGATTATCCATTACAAATCAAAGTGGCTTCTTTGCCGAATGCAAGGTTGCAGGTGTATTTTCTAGAAAACGAGGATTTTTTCAAAAGAAAGCAAATTTTTCATGATGAAAATGAAAAATGGTTTGACGATAACGCACTTCGCACTATCTTCTTTTGTAGAGGCGCATTGGAAACAGTGAAGAAATTTGGATGGCCTCCAGACATTATTCATTGTAGCGGTTGGATGACAGGTTTAATCCCTGCTTATATTAAAACGGCATTTAAGAAAGAACCTGTTTTTTCAAATGCAAAAGTGGTTTTTACTATTGGTCAAAATACTTTCGAAGAGAAATTGGGAAAAGATTTTTTAACAAAATCTTTGATCAATACAAATATGAAAGACAAAGATTTAGAACCATTTAAGGATTTAAATAATACAGCATTATTTAGAGGTGGTGCAACTTATGCGGATGCAATCACTTTTGGTGCTGACATATTAGATAAAAAATTAGTGTCTGAATTTTCAATCGTGAAAGGAAAAAAAGTAGTTCCTTTTAATGGTTGGGATTCCGATTTAACAGAGTATTTAGATTTATACAACGATCTTGCAGCAAAGTAATGATAATTAAATTCATGGCATCAACTCATACCCTTAAGAAATTTTCTTTTTTCCTTTTTTTAACCCTGATTTTTTCAGCATGTACACGTATTAGTACTTCTGAATTAGGACTTGGTTTGCTTCCTGCAATGGATGCTGTAAATACCAAGGATACGATATTGTCAGTGGAAACACAGTCCGCAGATTATGCGGATTCTATGCGAATTTTTGGAACAGATGAACATATTTTAGGGAACATTACCAATGATCCCATTTTTGGTTCTACAACTGCATCCATGTTTTTCCAATTAAAGCCAGAAATTTTTCCATTTTATTTACAAGGAGATAAGGATAGTATCTTAGTTGATTCTGCTGTGTTGATTTTAAGTTACCATGGTTTTTATGGAGATTCTTCAAAACCGATAACATTAAATGTAAGTAAGATAGACGATAAGACGCCATTGGAAATTGCAAAGTTGTATGCAAGTAATTATCCTAATGCATATAATATAAAACCAGGTGCCGCACTAGCAAATCCGTATACACTTGATTTTACAAAAGTGCGGGATTCGGTGATAAGTCGTTTTGAATTAGCTAATAATCAAATTAGAATAAAATTGTTACCATCTGCTGCATTGCAGTTCATTAAATTATTTGATACAACCAATGCATACAAAAGTGATTCTACTTTGCGTGAATATTTTAAGGGCTTTGCGATAACTACCAGTGGGAATAGTAATGTATTAATTCGACTAGGTATGACCGATACCAACACGAAGCTTGGATTATATTATAGATCAAGTGCCGTAGGTGCAACACAAAGAGATACTGCTGTTCGCTATTTTAAATACAGTGTTTATAATACAGGGGATGCAAATTTTATTACAAGAAATAGAGCAGCTTCTGAATCCTTTAAATATATCAATGGCACATTGAACGATTCATTGGTATATGTACAGACGAGTCCTGGAACCATGGTGAAATTGAAAGTGCCGGGATTGAAATCCTTTAAAAATAAGATCATTCATCGGGCTGAATTAATTGCAGAACAAGTTCCTGATGATGCGAATTTGAAAACGATTGACCAACAAATGTCACCGCCACAATACTTATTCTTAGGTATATACGATACTGCTTCTAAAAAAATCAGGAATGTGCCTAATGATTTTGTAGGCACTTCAAATGCAGAATATTTGAGTCGTTTTGGTGGTAAATTAGTTTATAAATCGATCATGGGTTATGAGAAGGTGGCAAGCTACAACTTCAATATAAGTAGATATGTGCAGGGCGTTATCTCAAGAACCGACTCAATGTTTGATTTTAGAATATTAGCCCCAGTGAACGATTCTATTATGTTTGTTCCCCCTTACCCTAATAATAAAGCTGCTGGCGTGGATTATTTAAGTTCAAGCCTTGGTAATCAACCAGCTATTGGTAGGGTTCGTTTGGGAGGAGGGAAGCATTCCCGATTCAGGCTACATATTTATTATTCAGATTTATAGCATCCATTTGAATCAAATAGCTTTTATTAATATATTTGCACCTTAAATACTAACTCTATGCCTTATTTATTTACCTCAGAAAGCGTTTCTGAAGGACATCCAGACAAAGTAGCGGATCAGATTTCTGACGCCTTAATTGACAACTTTTTAGCATTTGATCCACAATCAAAAGTGGCATGTGAAACTTTAGTTACAACTGGTCAAGTAATATTGGCGGGTGAGGTAAAATCTAAAGCATATTTAGATGTTCAAACGATTGCACGTAATGTGATCAAGAAAATTGGTTACACAAAAAGTGAATACATGTTTGAAGCGGATAGCTGTGGTGTATTAAGTGCCATCCACGAACAATCTGCTGACATCAATCAAGGGGTGGATAGAAAAAAGAAAGAAGAGCAAGGTGCTGGTGACCAAGGAATGATGTTTGGTTATGCAAGCAACGAAACGGAAGATTATATGCCATTGGCTTTGGACTTAGCGCACAAAATTTTAATTGAATTAGCTGCATTAAGAAGAGAGAACAAAGCAATCAAATATTTACGTCCTGATGCAAAATCTCAGGTGACTTTAGAATACAACGATAAAAACGAACCAGTGCGTATCGATGCAATCGTTGTATCTACGCAACACGATGATTTTGATAAGGAAGGAAAGATGTTAGAGAAAATCAAAAAAGATATCATTGAAATTTTGATTCCTCGCGTAAAAGCTAAATACAAGAAATACGCTAAGTTATTTAACAATAATATTACGTATCATATTAACCCAACAGGCAAATTTGTTATTGGTGGTCCGCATGGTGACACTGGTTTAACAGGTCGTAAAATTATCGTAGATACTTACGGTGGTAAAGGTGCACACGGTGGTGGTGCCTTCTCTGGTAAAGATCCAAGTAAAGTGGATCGTTCAGCAGCATATGCGACACGTCACATAGCTAAAAACTTAGTAGCTGCTGGTGTAGCTTCAGAAGTTTTAGTGCAAGTATCTTACGCGATTGGTGTTGCGAAACCAACCTCCATTAACGTAAATACTTACGGTACGGCTAAAGTAAAAATGAATGATGGTCAAATTGGTAAATTGGTTGAATCCATTTTTGATTTACGCCCTTACTTTATCGAGCAACGTTTAAAGTTAAGAACACCCATGTATAGTGAAACTGCAGCTTACGGACATATGGGTCGTAAGAATGAAACAGTGACTAAAACATTTACTAGCCCAGATGGTAAAACAAAAACAATGAAAGTTGAATTGTTTACTTGGGAAAAATTAGATTATGTAGCGAAAGTGAAAAAAGCTTTCGGTTTAAAATAAAATAATGATTTTAAATAAAGGCCCGTTCCGATCATTCAGGACGGGCTTTTTATTTTAAGTTAAAATATTTTTTATGGAAATTGAAAATAGAGAATCGCAAAAAAATCCTTGGATAAAAGTAGGAGATAAATTAGTGTATGATAATCCTTGGATAAGTTTAACGGAGTTTGATGTAATCACACCTGCCGGTACCCAAAGTATTTATGGTAAAGTACATTTTAAAAATATTGCCATTGGTGTCATTGCGATTGATGCAGCCGACAATACTTATTTGGTAGGTCAGTACCGGTTTGTTTTGGATGCCTATAGTTGGGAAATACCAGAGGGTGGGTGCCCTGAAGGAACGGATTGGTTAACTGCAGCAAAGAGAGAACTTAAAGAAGAGACTGGATTTGAAGCAGGTAAATGGACCGAAATTTTACAAATGCATGTATCCAATTCCGTATCTGATGAATTTGCCATTGTATTTGTGGCACAAGATTTAATCGCAGGGGAAGCGGAACCAGAGGACACGGAGGATTTAAAAGTCATTAAAATGCCATTTTCAGAAGCCGTTAATTGGGTCATGGATGGTAAGATTACAGATTCGATATCAGTCGCCGCCATTCTTAAATGGGAATTGCTTAAAAATAAAAAAGAGTAACTTTGAATCATGGAGGAGAGACGCAATTATAATAACAGACCCGATCGAAAATTTAATGGCCCGCGTAGGTTTACGCCCCGAGCTGCAACTACGGAACGTAAATTTATCATTGGTCGGCAACCCATTATTGAATCCTTTTTAAGTGATACCAATATTGAAAAAATATTGATTCAAAAGAACGCGCAAGGGGAAGGGTTAAGTGAAATAAAAAAAGCAGCATTGGATAATAATATTCCTATTCAGTTGGTACCCATTGAAAAGTTGAATGGCATGACCAAAGCAAATCACCAAGGAGTGTTGGCTTTTATTTCGATGGTGAAATATATGGACTTGCAGGAAGTAATTGACTTTGTGGTTGCCAAAGGGGAGACGCCCTTTTTTATGATGTTGGATGGTGTTACCGATGTTCGCAATATTGGTGCAATTACCAGAAGTATCCATTGTTGTGGTGCGCAAGCATTAATTATTCCAGATAAAGGCGTGGGTGCATTAAATGAAGAGGCTTTTAAAAGCAGTGCAGGTGCATTAGAGCATATACAAGTAGTGCGAGTGAGTAGTTTATTGAAAGCGGTGGATACTTTACATTTAAATGGCATTCAGGTTTTCACGAGTGAAATGCGTGCAGATAAAAATGTACATGAGTTGGATTTAACCATACCAGCCTGTATTATTATGGGGGATGAAGGCAGAGGGGTGCAACCATTTTTAGCCAAAGCGGCGGATTATTTTTTCAAAATTCCAATGGCCACTAATTTTGATTCCTTTAATGTGTCAGTGGCTGCAGGAATTATTTTGTATGAAGGGATGAAGCAAAGGATGTTTAAATGAAATTCAAATTAACCTTAGAAGCAAATAAGTCAGCTACGACCATTCATTATCAAGATAAGATCATGTTAATGGGGTCCTGCTTTACTGAAAATATAGGTGCTAAATTACACAGACATTTATTCGAGGTGAAGGAAAATCCACATGGTATTTTATTCAATCCAATGAGTGTAATAAGTGCATTGCAGGATTATATTGATAACAAACAATATAACGCCAATGATTTATTTGAACTCAATGATTTGTTTAATAGCTGGCATCACCACACAAGGTTTTCTGATATTACTTCCGAAGCTGCACTTAAAAAAATAAATGGTTCCATTAACGATGCACATACTTATTTAAAAGGGGCAGATAAATTAGTGGTTACCTTAGGTTCCGCTTGGCTATATCAATTAACCAATATTGCACCAAGCGGTGCTGGACTTGTTGTAGCCAATAACCATAAAGCACCCGCCCAATGGTTTGAAAAAAAATTAATGGATCCTGTGGAACTGTCGTTGCAACTGCAAAAAATTGTTGCAGCACTACAGTCGTTTAATAAAAATATTCATATCATTTTTACGATTAGCCCAGTGCGTCATTTGAGAGAAGGATTAATTGAAAACAACCGAAGCAAGTCGGTGCTTATTTATGCAGTACATGACGTAATTGCCAAGTTGAAAGGGGTGGATTATTTCCCAGCCTATGAATATGTGATTGATGATTTGCGGGATTATCGTTTTTATGCAGAGGATTTAGTGCATCCTAATTATGCAGCAACTAATTATGTTTGGGATAAATTAGTAAGCACTTATTTTTCGGAGGATACGCAATTAATCATGGCGGAGGTGGCTGAGTTGCAATTAGCGAAACAGCACAAGCCATTTAACAAAGCTTCTAATGCACATCAGGCCTTTTTGCAAAAGTCCCTTTTAAAAACTGAGGTGCTTCAATCAAAATATCCTTTTTTACCCTTGGCGGACTTCCTGACTTTTTTTAGGGAAGAACTTATAAATAATGCGTAATTTAGTTGTCTAAATTATCGTTATGCGTTTATTGCCATTGATAGCATCCGCTATTGTAACCACAGCATTGGTATTTACATTAAATATTCAACTTAAAATAGGAAATGCAAAAGCACCAAGATTAGGTTATTTTTTATCTCCGCAGCATGGATTTTGGAAGAATGCCGAAAAGATAGATGCCAATTTTGATGCATCCATTGTGGCCAATGAATTACAAGGCAATGTAGATGTTTATGTTGATGACAGATTAGTGCCACATATTTATGCGGATCATGATCAAGATGCTTATTTTGTTCAAGGATATTTGCATGCGAAATTTAGATTGTGGCAGATGGATTTTGAAACGCGTGTTGCTTCTGGAAGGTTAAGTGAAATTGCTGGGGCAGATAAATTACCCATTGATCGGATGTTTAGAAGATTAGGTATGGTGTATGGCGCTGAAAAAACCGAAGTAAATATCAATGAAACAAATCCTAACATGAAGGCCACAGTGGATGCTTATACTGCTGGCGTAAATGCATACATCAAACAATTGGATCCTGCTGATCTACCATTTGAATTTAAATTAATGAATTATGCACCTGAGGATTGGACACCTAAAAAGACCTATCTTTTTTTAATGTTCATGTCCTATGATTTAACAGGTCGTTCCGCTTCCGTTGATTTGCAAATGACCAATACTAGGGATTATTTAGGCTATGACTTATTTGATAAATTATATACCAACCAACAAGATTCATTGGATCCAATAATTCCGAAAGGAACCGTGTATGAAAAGCCATCTATTGTTCCTGTGAAACCAATGAATGCAGATTCGGCCTATTTGCATAAACCAAATAGTCTGGCATTTAATACTGTTGACATGCCCGAGGCGCCTGATAAAAATAATGGTTCTAACAATTGGGCAGTTGCTGGATCAAAAACCAAATCGGGCAGACCCATTTTATGTAGCGACCCGCACTTAGGTTTAAACTTACCCTCCTTGTGGTATGAAATGCAAATTACAACACCAACCCATAGTACCTATGGTGCAAGTTTCCCAGGGTCACCTGCAGTGATTATTGGGTTTAATGATAGTTTGGCTTGGGGTGTTACAAATGCTGGACGAGATGTATTCGATTATTATGAAATTAAATTTAAAGATACGACTGAGAATGAATATTGGTTTAATGGTGCATGGAAGGCGACTACCAAAAGAAAAGAAGTGATTAAAGTGAAAGATAGTTTAGATGTGGTGGAAGAGATTGCAATGACGCATTGGGGTCCAACCATGTTTGATGCTCATTACCAGAACACGCAATCCAATGGCCGAAATTTAGCAGTGCAATGGACTGCGCATAATACATCAACAGGTGTGGAAACTTTTTATTTGTTAAATCGCGCTAAAAATTACGATGATTATTTACATGCCATTTCATTATGGACCTGTCCTGGACAAAACTTTGTATTAGCCACAAAGTCCGGGGATATCGCTATTAAACAACAAGGAAGTTTTGTTGCAAGGTGGGAGCGACAAGGTGATTTTATAATGCCAGGGGAGGATACTAGTTTTCAATGGCAGGGAATCATACCAACCAATGAAAATCCAATGATAAAAAATCCGGAGCGAGGTTTTGTAAGTAGTGCGAATCAAAAGTCAACAGATGCAAGTTATCCCTATTACTTAGGTGCCGCATCCGCATTTCCTTTGTATCGTGGTATCAGTGTTAATATGCACTTAAATAATATGTTTCAAATTACGGCAGAGGATATGCAATCATTACAAACAGACAATTACAATGTTTTTGCAGCAACTGCACGTCCAGCTTTGATGAAATATATTCAAGTGGATAAATTAAGTAGTGATGCAAAAAGAATGGTAAATGAAATGACCAATTGGGATTTATACAATAATGTAAACGCAAAAGGGATTACCTGTTTTAAAATTATTTGGGATAGTGTGGAACAAGCTGTTTGGGGGGATGAATTATCAGGTTCAACTATTCCATTATTAAAACCAGATGCATATGTACTTTTGGACCAAATGTTAAATGATACCAATTGGAGTATCGCTGATGATATAAGAACAAAGGATAAAGTGGAGGATTTAAAAACTCAGGTAACATTGGGTGTGGAAAAAGCAACGGAGAAATTGCTTGCGTTAGAAAAAGAAAATAAATTGGAGTGGGCATTATTTAAAGCAACACGCGTTTTGCATTTAACAAAAACCCCGGCGTTAAGCAGAATGAACTTACCCATTGGAGGCGGTGTAAATATTATTAATGCAACCACGGAAAATCATGGACCTAGTTGGCGTATGGTAGTACATTTAACCGATGAAATTGAAGCATATGGATTATATCCAGGTGGTCAAAGTGGTAATCCGGGCAGCCCTTATTATGATACATTTGTAAATTATTGGGCCGAGGGTAAATACTACAGATTGTTGTTTCTACCTAAAGAAAAATTAAAGCAAAGTGAAAGAACAAAGTGGCATATGCAGTTTCAAAAGTCAAATTCATAATTAATTCTAATTCATTAAAATATTTTATATGAAATTCATTATTTCAATTTTATTATCCGGGTTACTTACCTATGCTGTAGGAATATATGGTGACCTACCTTGGTGGAGTTTTGTGATCACTAATTTAATCATTGCCATTGCATTGCCAATAAAACCTGCGCAAGCTTTTGTAGCAGGTGCCTTAGGGGTAGGCTCATTATGGGCAGGGTTGGCTTTCGGTATTGACATGTCGAACAATCATATATTATCAACGAAAGTTGCACAAATATTACCAATGGGAGGATCTTATTTACTTTTAATTTTTGCTACTGCTTCCATTGGCGCATTGCTGGGCGGACTGGCCTCGTTAACGGGTAGTTTTGTTCGCGCGCACAAGTCATAATTTTTTTGAAAAGTATAGCTGATGAAAGTCAGTTATTTGCTTGGGTATAAAAATTATTTTTATTGTATCTTTGTGATGAATTTGCCCAACCTGTAATTGGGTCCATTTTAAAGGAACATCCTAGATGTCTAAATTTATTTTATGTCCCTACTACACAATCGCGTCTCCAATAAGGAGCTAAAAGAAAAATTATACCAAGAAAATTTTTCGAGAACCACCATTAGTTTTTACAAATACTTTAGCATCCAGAATCCGCAAGTATTCAGAGATGAATTATACAAAGGGTTGAATGCATTGCAATGTTTTGGTCGAATTTATATTGCCAAGGAAGGGATTAATGCGCAGATGAGTGTGCCTTCGCACCTGTTTGAAAATTTCAAGGAATATTTATATGCCATTCCTGAATTAAATAATTTAAGATTAAATATTGCGGTTAATGATAATGGTAAAAGTTTTTGGGCACTAAGAATCAAAACGCGAGAAAAAATTGTTGCAGACGGAATTGAGGACGCAAGTTTTAGTATGGAAAATAAAGGGAACTATGTGGATGCCCAACAAATGAATACGATGTTGAATGCTGCTGATACCATTGTCATTGATATGCGCAATCATTACGAATACGAAGTAGGACATTTTACCAACGCGATTGAAATCCCATCAGATACATTTAGGGATCAATTGCCCATGGCGGCGGATATGATGAAGGATAAAAAAGAAGCAAATATTATTATGTATTGTACAGGGGGCATACGCTGTGAAAAAGCAAGTGCTTATATGTTACATCATGGCTTTAAAAATGTTTTTCACTTAGAAGGAGGTATTATCAATTATGCAAATAAAATTAAGGAAGCGGGATTGGAAAGTAAATTCAAAGGAAAAAATTTCGTTTTTGACGATCGGTTAGGCGAAAAAATTACCGAAGATATTATTGCGAAATGTCATCAATGTGGTGCGCCTTGTGATACGCATACGAATTGTAAAAATGATGGCTGTCATTTGTTATTCATACAATGTCCCACTTGTGCGGAAACCTATGCAGGTTGTTGCACACAGGCCTGTACGGATATTGTTCACTTGCCAATCGAAAGACAAATTGAACTTAGAAAAGGGATTGACAAAGGGCAGCAAATTTTCAACAAAAGTAAACAGCGACTACGCCCAAGATTAGGGAAAGATATTTAATTGATAATTTTAATTTTTGTTTTCACTTCTGAACATTGAGTCATAGCGTAAAGAAAAATTAAAAAATGAATCGTTAAAAATTGCGCATGTCTGAGCGTAGCGAGTTCGCAATTTTAGATTCATTTGTATTTTTTAGCGTCATGACGAGCGGAGAAGAATGAAAATAAATATTTAAAATTAAGGTAACTTTGCTAATGAAGCTGCAACTAGATCGTAGGTTGCTTCGTCCGATAATTTTTCAGGCTTGAATTTTTCACCAATCACTTGCTCATACAATTCAATATATCTTTTTGAAATAGTATCAATCCATTCAGTGGACATGTGCGGAACTGTTTGTCCTTCCTTTCCCATGAAATTATTTTCAATCAACCATTCGCGTACAAATTCCTTGCTAAGCTGTTTTTGTTTTTCTTTTTTAATTTGTCTTTCTTCAAAACCTTCTGCATAAAAATAACGAGAGGAATCGGGGGTGTGAATTTCATCCATCAAGAAAATGGCATCTCCAATTTTCCCAAACTCATATTTGGTATCCACTAATATCAAACCTTGCTTCGCTGCAATTTCTTTGCCTCTTTGAAATAAAGCCAAGGCATATTTTTCTAACACCGCCCAATCTTCGACGGATGCCAAACCTTGCGCAATGATGTTTTCTTTGGAAATATCTTCATCATGTCCTTCACTTGCTTTGGTAGATGGGGTGATAATCGGGGTAGGGAAATAGTCATTTTCATTCAGCCCTTCGGGTAAGGTAACACCACATAAAACACGTCCACCTGCATGGTAAGTCCGCCAAGCATGGCCCACCAAATTGCCTCGAACCACCATCTCAATCTTAAATGGGGTACATTTTTTTCCAATGGCTACATTTGGGGCAGGGGTATCCAACAGCCAATTTGGGCAAATATCACTAGTTGCCTTAAGCATATAGGCCGCAATTTGATTTAAAACCTGTCCTTTAAAAGGGATGGGATTCGGTAAAATTACATCAAAAGCCGAGATTCGGTCACTTGCAATCATCACAAGTAGTTCATTTTCAATGTAATATACATCTCTTACTTTGCCATGGTAAGTATTTAATTGGCCTGGAAAGGGTGTGGATTTCATACCACTAAATTAAAAGTTTTAACACAATTTTGATAATTTTTTCTCAAGTGGGAACAATTCAGTATTTTTAACTACGATTCATCTTAAAAACAAATAAAATATGAGAAAATTTTTACGTCATTTTAGCCTTTTAAGTTTACTAGCCTTATCGGTAGTTTCATTAAAAGCACAAAATGCAAGTACTGTAAATGGTACTGTTAAAAGAATGGTACTTTTACAGATGACAAAGGAAGTTTCAGGATAAATGTGGCCAAAACACCCGTTACCTTGATTTTTTCTTCAGTAGGTTATTCAGATAAAGAAGTAGTCATTTCTTCTATAACGCCAAAGTTAGATGTAAGCTTAACTCCTTCATTTGTATTGGGTTCTGAGGTAGTTGTTGCAGCTTCAAGGGTTGCAGAGCGTATTTTAGAATCTCCAGTTTCTATTGAAAGAATTAGCAATGCAACTATAAAAAATGCACCGGCTTCCAACTATTACGACATCCTAGGTACTTTAAAAGGAGTTGACGTAATCGCTGCAAGTTTAACTTTTAAAAGTGTTGGAACAAGAGGTTTCAATGTGAGTGGTAATACCCGTTTAAATCAATTAATTGATGGAATGGATAACCAAGCACCTGGATTAAACTTCTCTGTAGGTAGCGTAATTGGTTTGACAGAATTAGATGTTGATAATATAGAATTATTACCTGGTGCATCTTCTGCATTGTATGGTTCTGGTGGTATGAATGGTACTGTTTTAATTAACTCTAAAAATCCATTCAAATACCAAGGCTTAAGTTTCCAAGTGAAAAATGGTATCAAAGATGTTGATAATTACCAACGTCCATTGTCTCCTTACAAGGATTGGTCAGTAAGATGGGCACAAAAAGTAAATGATCGTTTTGCTTATAAAATTGCTGCTCAATTTGTGGAAGCACAAGATTGGTTAGGTAATGATGCTACGAACTATTCTCGTTCAACAGGTACACCTAATGGTCAAACTATTAGTGGAACGCGCGATACTGATCCTAACTATGATGGTGTAAACTTTTATGGTGATGAAACAACAACCTCATTAAGTTCTGTATTTGGGTCAGTTAAAAACGGAATTATTGGAAGTTTAACTGCTGCTTATGCGCCTTATGGTCCTTTGGCTGGAACTTATGCAACTGCTGCGTATAACCAATTATATGGTGCAGTTGGTTTATTTCCAAATTTAGCGGGTTATACAACTTTCCTAAGATCTCAAAATGCCTTATGCACCTTTATTATATGGTAATGCGAAAGGTTATTTTGGAGGAGATGTTTCAAGAACAGGATATGCTGAAAAAGATATTGTGGATCCAACAACGATGAATGTAAAATTCACAGGATCTATGAATTATAAATTATCAGACAAAACAGAAGCTTCATTTAGTTTTTATAATGGAACTGGTAATACTGTTTACACAGGTAGTGATCGATATGCTTTCAGAGGGTTAAGAATGGGTCAGTACAAATTAGAAATCAAATCTACAAATTGGTTGGTTAGGGCTTACACTACGCGTGAAGATGCGGGTGCTTCTTATAACGCTACTATTGCTGCTCGTTATTTTAATGAAGCATGGAGTCCAAGTAGTACTTGGTTCCCTACTTACATGACAGCTTTAACATCATACAGAGATGCTGGTTTACCAGCTGCTTCAGCAGTTGTTGCTGCACGTGCGATTGCGGATGCAAATCGTCCAACTGGAAATATTAGATTGAATACAATGTTTCAAAATTTAACAAACACGCCAATCTCTCAAGGAGGTGCGTTGCTTTTAGATAAAACAAACTTAAACATATATGAAGGTCAATATAACTTTTCAAACGCTTTAGGTTTAGATAAAATGGGCGCTGATTTATTAGTGGGTGGTATCATGAAGCAATATGTTTTAAATTCTCAAGGAACAGTGTTTGCTGACACAGCTGGTAAAATTAAAATCAATGAGTCAGGTGCATATGCGCAGTTATCTAAAAAATTCTTTGGTGATTTATTAAAAGTGTCTGCTTCTGGTCGTTATGACAAGAGCACCAATTTTGCCGGTCGTTTTACACCAAGAGTTTCAATGGTATTTAAATTAGCACAGGATAACAATATCCGTTTATCTTACCAAACTGCTTATCGTTTTCCAACTACGCAAAACCAATGGATCAACTTGTTAGTGGGTGGTGGTACACGTTTAATGGGTGGTTTACCAGCTTTAAGAGATCATTACAAATTCAGCACCAATCCTGCTTATACTTTAGCTAGCGTGAATGCATTTGGTGCAAGTGCTTTAGCAGGAGCTCCAAATCCAGCTTTATTAAAGCAAGCGGTATTTAATGAGTTTAAGCCAGAGTCAATGAGTTCAATTGAATTAGGTTATAAGGCATTATGGGCTAAAAAATTATTAGTTGATTTTTATGTTTACTCTGGTACCTACACCAATTTCATTGGTGGTGTAACAGTTATACAATCGCGTAATGCAGCAGCACCTAGTCCTTTAGATGTTTTAGATGCTAGTAAGCGTATGGCTTACAGTATTTCTACAAATTCTGATGGAGATGTAAAAACAAAAGGTTGGGGATTGTCATTAGATTATTTATTGCCTAGAAACTTCAGTGTTTCTGGTAGCATTTTCTCTGATGAAATTGGGGAAGTTGCTCCAGGGGTAGTTCCTTATTTCAATAGTCCAAAAATCAGAGCTAATATTGCATTAAACAATAGCGGTTTCTTATTTAACAATCGTTTAGGATTCAGTGCAAACATGCATTACCAAGACGGGTTTAACTACGAAAGTACATTTGCTGTAGGTAAGCTTAGTGCTTATCAAACAGTGGATGCGGTATTAACATTCAAAGTGCCTAATTACAGATCTTTGATCAAAGCAGGTGGTACCAACATATTTAATAAATATTATAGAACTGCATACGGTAGTCCTCAAATTGGTGGATTATACTATGTAAGTTTCGCATATAACGTATTTTAGTAGATTAGGATGGGTTAGTCCTACAAGTCCCTTCTCGATTTATCGGGAGGGGACTTTTTTTATGCGTAAGAATTATTTTTTTCCTGTATAAAGCTTTATTTTTGCCACTCAAAATAAAATTACACCATGCGTTCAATACCATTTAGAGAAGCCCTTCGTGAAGCAATGAGCGAGGAAATGCGCAGAGATGATAGAGTATTATTAATGGGTGAGGAAGTTGCTGAGTACAATGGCGCTTATAAAGTAAGCCAAGGGATGTTAGCAGAGTTTGGCGCAAAACGAATTATTGATACACCTATTTCTGAGTTAGGCTTTACAGCGGTAGCTGTAGGTGCTGCTCAAAATGGCTTAAGACCCATTGTGGAATTCATGACTTGGAATTTTGCGGTGCTTCCTTTGGATCAAATTTTAAATACGGCCAGTAAGATGCTAGCAATGAGTGGCGGTCAAATTGGCTGTCCTATTGTAATGAGAGGCCCTAATGGTAGCGCAGGTCAATTAGGGGCGCAACACTCAACCGCATTTGAAAGTTATTTGGCTAATATTCCAGGCATCAAAGTGGTTTCTCCTTCCAATGGTTATGATGCGAAAGGTTTATTAAAACAAGCTATTCGTTATGAAGAGGATCCTGTGATGTTTTTAGAAAGTGAAGTAATGTATGGCGATAAATCTGATGTTCCTGATGAGGAATATTATATCCCACTAGGAAAAGCGGATGTTAAAAAAGTAGGTCGTGATATCACTATCGTTTCTTACAATAAAATGATGAAAGTGGCATTGGGTGCCGCAGCAGAATTAGAAAAAGAAGGCATCAGTGCAGAAGTAGTTGATTTGCGTACCATTCGTCCATTGGATTGGATGACCGTTTTAGAAAGTGTTAAAAAAACAAATCGTTTGGTGATCATTGAGGAACAATGGCCTTTTGCTTCTGTATCTTCAGAATTATCTTACCGCATCCAAAAAGAAGGATTTGACTATTTAGACGCACCTATTCGTCGAATCACAAGTGCAGATGCGCCGATGCACTATGCACCTAATTTAGCAGCCTTGGCCATTCCTGATGTGGCTAGGTCGGTAAGCTTGGTTAAGGAACTAATGCAACAGTATAAATAAAAACGTGTTGGTTAATATTGGGGCTAAATATTTGCGTTATCATTATCCTTTATTTACGCCACTCATATGTATACTTGGACGCTTTAAAAATAAAATTATCAATATCCCTCACAAAGGGATATTTTTGTTATATATAATACAACTTCATTTTATGGGCTATATTTTATTGATTTTATTTTGGTTGGGATGGCATATTGGTATTTATCTAATGCTAAAAAAAGCGGGTGTGGCAAGTGCAAAGGCCATCATCCCCATTTATAATACATGGGAGGTGGTCAATCTTTGTGGTATTTCAAAAGTTTGGTTTTGGATACAACTTATCCCAATTCTTGGACAATTTGTCACCTTATGGATATCGATCATATTTGTGATGCATTTTAAAAGAGTAGGGTTATTGCAACATATTTTAACGGTATTTGTGCCCTTTATATATTTACCTTATTTAGGTCTTTCTGCCAATGAACGTTGGCATGGTAAAGATGCATTACAGCATTATCACAAATCAGCCTCAAGAGAGTGGGTAGATGCTGCTGTTTTTGCTATTGTTGCGGCTACATTAATTCGCACTTTTATTTTTGAAGCCTATGTGATTCCTACCGAGAGTATGGAAAAAACTTTATTAGTCAACGACTTTTTATTTGTAGATAAAATTACCTACGGCGCGCGTATTCCACAAACTCCAGTAAGTTTTCCATTTGTTCATAATACTTTACCTATGGCGCCAACCACGCCATCTTATATAAAGTGGGTACAATTAGATTATAACAGATTGCCAAAAGTGAGAGGTATTAATCGTAATGATGTTGTGGTATTTAATTTTCCAGCAGGGGATACCATTATTAACTTAACTGATTTTGGTAGTAAAATACCCTATTATGATGTTTTGAGAAGTCCCGAATATGCTAATAATAGAGAAAAATTATTGAATGATTATCCAATTTTAGTGCATCCTGTGGACAAGACGGATAATTATATCAAAAGATGTGTAGGTATTCCTGGTGATATTATTGAAGTGAAAGGAAGTCATTTATGGGTGAATGGTCAACCAGGATTTGTAGCCCCTTATTCGCAAACAGAATTTATTGTGCAAACCAATGGCACACCCATTCCTGAGGATTATATTCAAGATAGCTTAGGCATTAATATTAATGATGCAAGTTCCGATTTTCAAATCATAGAAGGAAGTGTGCATACTTTTAAAATTAACATGACGGCGAATGCTGCTGAAAATTTGAAAAAACTACCACAGGTTTTGTCAGTAACTTATTTTGATGAAAATACGGTGGGGTATACTTTCCCTTATGATATGGCTCATTTTCCTTGGTCGGTAGATAATTATGGTCCGATACGAATTCCAAAACAAGGAGATGTGGTTCAATTAAATGACAGCACCATTGAATTATATCGTCGCTTAATTTCAAATTACGAGCATAACAATTTAGAAGTGAAGGAAGGTAAGTATTATATTAATGGTGTAGCAACAGCAACATATACGGTGAAACAAAACTACTATTGGATGATGGGAGATAATCGTCATCGTAGTCAAGATAGCAGGTATTGGGGATATGTGCCTGAAACGCATATTGTAGGACGTGCAGCCTTAATTTGGTTCAGCTACAGCAAGTCAATTAGATGGAATAGATTGTTTAGCCAAATAAAATAGATTATTTTTAAACCTCACCTAATGTGAGGTTTTTTATTAAATAGCACTGTATGAAACAAAAATTCGAGTTTGAGTTTGAGTATTATGAGCAGATGGAATCATTAATTGAATCAGATGCTTCGTTACTGATTGCTGCACGCAATGCAACTAAAACTGCATTTGCCCCTTATTCTAATTTTAAAGTGGGTGCCGCCGCATTGTTATCCAATGGTCAAATAGTAATTGGGTCCAATCAAGAAAGTGCTAGTTATCCAGTGGGTATTTGTGCGGAAAGAACTTTATTAAACAGTATTGGGAGTCAATTTTCAAGCGAAACCATTCTTGCCATGGCAATCAGCTATGACACAGACAAAGCCGCCTGTAATGAACCTATTTCGCCTTGTGGTATGTGTAGGCAATCCTTGCTTGATTTTGAAAATAGGTACCAGTCACCCATCAAGATTATTTTAGGAGGCAAAACTGGGCCAATTATGGTGGTTGCAGCTGCTAAAAATTTATTGCCTTTTGGATTTGATGGGGCAATTTTGAAATAAGTTAAAACAAAGTTTGTACGCCGAGTGCCAATCTGAATTCGTGTTGCAATAACCATTTTTTTCTGGTTTTACCCCAAGCGTAACCCACCAGTGATCGGTCTGATCCAATAATTCGATGGCATGGTATTAATATAGCTACTTTATTTTTTGCATTTGCATTTGCAGCAGCCCTAACTAAATTAGGGTCGCCCATTTTTTTTGCTAAGTCCCCATAGCTCAATGTTTTTCCAAACGGGAGCTCATATAATTCTTTCCAAACTTTTTGTTGAAATTCAGTCCCATCCTGATCAATGGCAACTGTAAAGCTACGCCTATTGCCAGCAAAATATTCTATAAGCTCGTCCATGCATTGGTGCATCACCGCTGGCATGGTTTGTTCCGTGTCATTATCTTCTAACTCGGGAATGTCAACAAAAGTGAGTTGTTGAATGCAATGTTCTGACGAAACCATTTTAATGGCGCCAATAGGGCTGTAATAAATGTGTACAAAACTATTTTGCATTAACCAATGGGTTGGCCGTTATCTACGGCATGTGTTGGGGTGAGTAAAACTACTTGGTGTTGTAAATCATATACGCCTAACACCAAACATTCGCTCATAAAGTTAGCGATTTGTTTTGGAGGAAAATTAACTACTGCAATAATTTGCATACCAATTAATTGATCCGTGTTATAATGGGCTGTAATTTGTGCAGATGATTTTTTAATTCCAAGGGTGCCAAAATCAATGTGAAGTTGATAAGCTGGTTTTTTAGCGATGGGGAATAATTCAGCACGAATGATAGTGCCACATCTGATATCCACCTTAGTAAAATCGTCCCATTGTATCATTGTTCATTTTTTGGGAATGCATTAATTCTAGTTAATCTAATAAATCAGCTAAGTCGTTTAAATCCTTTTGTTTGTATTGCAATGTGGGGCTTTGAAAACATTTTGAAAATTCAATCAATAGCTTTTTTATAATTCTAGTATTAGATAATTTTTTATAATATCTATTTTGTGGTTCAATGTTTGACCTCAAAAAATATTGGTCCAAATCTTTTTGTGAAAAAGCATGACCAGTGGTTCCTTCCACATAGAATTGTATATATTCTTGCGGATTTGGATAAACCTCCGTATCATCCCAGTCGGAGGAGTAAAATGCAATGATACATTGTTTAGGGATGTTGATGAATTCGGCGTCAATTTCTAATTGCGCACAAAGCTCTGCATACAAAATGGTGTTTGCAAATGCGTTTCCTTTTTTTGCTTGCAAAGGGCCCGACATTAAAAATTCATCTGGTTTGTCATAATTAATTTCAACCCCTTTGATTTGATAATAATTATATAAAATATTTTTGATCACATTGGCTTGTTCGAGTGGCGTCAAATAATTGTTTAACTCCAGCCATATGTTTCTTCTAATTTTCTCTAATTGATGCCTTAGCGTGTCAGTGGCTAATTCGGGATATTGAAAACGGGTAACAAGCAAAGCGCCTTCTAGTAATGAGGGTTCAGGTTTTGATTTCCACTGCGTAAAGTCTTCTTTTAAATCATGTAGGCGCAATTTGTAAATCATCTTTTCGATACGCTCTAAAGTAGTTTCATCCAATGTGTTTTCCCAAAGATGTTCTAAATCGGGAATGATGGGTGAGCCATAATTTAATAACCTGTCTGAAATTGTATTAAATACTTCCTCATCAGGATCGTCAATCAGTTGGAATAAGGCGGTAATTTCGGATGCGTTTGGCATGTTTGGCTAATACTTATTTTTTCAATATTCAAATTGACGTAAAATATGGTGAATTGTTCATTTAAGTTATCCCAATGGTGTGGATATATTTAACAATAATTTACATAATAAATAGAATTATTATTCGTTCGTGTAATTATTCGCTATTTAGGGGGTATGTTAATCGTAATTGCCTTTTCTTTGCATATATACTAATTAATATGTCAAACGAAACAATAGCCACCCCCAAATTTCCTGTAATGGCAAAGTCATTACATGCCGAATTAAAACGTCGCGTTAATTTATATTTGGAAGAGCATTCGGTGATAGGTACAGGTAATTATAAGTTGTTTTCAAAGGCCATCATTTTATTAAGTTTATTTGTTGTCACTTACATCCATTTGGTGTTTTTTACACCACCTACTTTTTATGCTATATTGGAGTGTATTCTTTTTGGAGGACTCATTGCAGCCATTGGATTTAATGTGATGCATGATGGCAGTCATGGTAGTTTTAGTAAGTACAATTGGTTAAACAAATTAGCCTCCTCTTCCATAAGTGTATTAGGAGCGAGTCGGTTTATGTGGGCATCGAAACATGTAACTATACACCATACTTTTACCAATATTGATGGGGTAGATGATGATATTGAAGTGGGGGCACTCATGCGCATGGCGCCTACGCAAAAGCATTATATTTTACATCGCTTTCAACATATTTATTTTTGGGTTTTATATATGTTATTGTATATTTTCTGGATTTTCTATACCGATTATAAAAAATATTTTTCAAAAAAAATCGGATCCGTGCCTTTGAAAAAAATGACGATTGCAGAACACCTAGAATTTTGGATTGTTAAACTTTACCATGCTGCTGTATTTATCATTATACCAGTATATATGTTAGGATGGGTGAGTTGGTTAGTTGGATTTTTTGTTACTGGATGTTTTGCTGGTTTTATTTTAAGTATTGTATTTCAATTGGCGCATACGGTTACAGAAACTGAATTCCCTATTGCCATTCAACCTGAAAATGTAATGCCGGATGAATTTGCAGCACATCAAATAATGACGACTGCTAATTTTGCTACAAAAAGCAAAATTGTAAGCTGGTTGGTCGGTGGTTTGAATTTTCAAATTGAACATCACTTGTTTCCTAAAATTTCACATGTTCATTATCCAGCAATTTCAAAAATTGTTAAAAAAACATGTGCTGACTTTAAATTATAAATCATTAAGTAAGCCTAGCTTCGCTTAAATATATTATACGCAGTTATTGTGTAAACAAAAAGGACGCCGATGCATCGGCGT
>RFZW01000050.1 GCA_009920495.1 Chitinophagia bacterium | reverse complement strand
AGCTATTTGTCGGAAGGGGAGATTGTTTATGGCGGAAAATCAAACAGAGAAAAATTATTTATTGAACCCACCATTATGATAGGCATTCAACCGGAAGCAAAAATAATGCAGGATGAAATTTTTGGCCCGATTCTTCCTATTCTTACTTATGCATCCAAGGAAGAAGCCTTGGCGATCATACAAAAAAATCCAAATCCGTTGGCATTTTATGTATTCACTGAAAACAAAGCGGATGAACAATATTGGTTAACCAATGTACCCTCTGGAGGTGCCTGTGTAAATAATGCAACCATGCATATTACCAACCATGATTTACCTTTTGGTGGTCGCGGTTATAGTGGCACTGGCGGTTATCATGGCAAGTTAAGTTTTGATACATTTACGCATACGAAGTCGGTATTAAAAACACCCACTTGGATTGATCCTAGTTTTAAATATCCGCCTTATAAAGGCAAGGCATGGTTGCTGAAAAGATTGATTGGGTAATAGAAGAATAAAAAAATTATTATTGCTTACCTGCCTGCGAAAATTGAATTATAATTGAAAAATAAAAAACATATCATGATTAAAGTTGCCATTGCTTTTGGAATATTAGTTTCTGCTGCTGTGTTAATGAAAAAAAAGGATATGTCCTATCGACAATCAATTTTGAAATCCATTTACCCTATGATTATGTGGTCAACGCATTCGAATGGTAAAAAGCAATCCTTGGAAAACAAAAATGGCGCTACACCAGCCATGTCTTTTTATGATTTAACCATGATTGCTATAGACGGAACCCCATTTAATTTTTCGAATTTAAAAGGCAAAAAAATAATGATTGTCAATACGGCAAGTGATTGCGGATATACTGGTCAATATGAAGCACTTGAAAAATTACAGCAACAATATAAGGAGCAATTAGTCGTGATTGGTTTCCCTGCGAATGATTTTAAGGAACAAGAAAAAAGTGACAACCAAAATATTGCTGCTTTCTGTAAAAAAAATTATGGGGTTAGTTTTCCATTAATGGAGAAGTCCATTGTGATTAAAAAGAACCATCAAAATTTGGTACACAAATGGTTATCAAACATGAGCCTGAATGGCTGGTGCAATCAGGAGCCTGCATGGAATTTTTGTAAATATTTAATCAATGAACAAGGCATATTGGTTAATTATTTCCCTATGACCATTGATCCCTTGGATCCTTCAGTGATTGCCGCTATTGAGAAAAAATAATTGTGCAATTATTGGGTTCAAAAAACCGACAGCGCGCTTAATTGAAATGTGCTAGCTTGTTTAATTAATAGGGCAATGCTCGTGGTAATTTTCTAAAACTATATGGCCTGATTCAATCAACATGTCCTTGTAAGTTTCTTTAATTTCATCCAAAATTGCTTCCACTTCCTTTGGATCAGTGATACGTACTAATTTATTTCGGTACTCTTTAATATTCGGTAAGCCCCTTAAATAATTTGCATAATGTCGACGCATTTCATTGATGCCTGCAATAGGGCCCTTCCATTCCATTGATTTTATCAAATGTTTGCGTGCTACTTCCACCCGTTCCTCAATGGTAGGATCGGCGCGCCTGGTTCCAGTTTCAACGAAATGTTTTATTTCTCTAAATATCCAAGGATAACCAATAGCAGCACGGCCAATCATAATACCATCCACACCATATCTGTTTTTATATTCTAATGCTTTTTCGGGGGAATTAATATCGCCATTTCCAAAAATGGGTATATGAATGCGTGGATCATTTTTTATTTCACCAATCAAAGTCCAATCCGCTTCTCCTTTATACATTTGTGTACGCGTGCGACCATGAATAGCTAAAGCTTTTATTCCTACATCCTGTAATCGCAATGCAACTTCATGTATATTTCTTGAACTATCATCCCAGCCCAATCTTGTTTTTACAGTAACGGGTAGGTTGGTACTTTTTACGACTGCCTCGGTCAATCGGACCATTAAATCTAAATCCTTTAATACCCCTGCACCTGCACCTTTGGTCACCACTTTTTTTACAGGGCAACCAAAATTAATATCAATTAAATCGGGATTGACCGTGTCAACAATTTTGGTACACATGGCCATCGCTTCTTCATCACCCCCAAATATTTGAATACCGATAGGGCGCTCGTAATCATAGATATCTAGTTTTTGCCTACTTTTAATTGCATCTCGGATTAAACCTTCACTACTGATAAATTCAGTATACATTAAGTCGGCGCCATTGTCCTTGCACACAGCTCTAAATGGAGGGTCACTTACATCCTCCATGGGCGCAAGTTAAAAATGGCCGTTTTTATTGGCTTATCTGGAATTAGCCTGATTTTAGGTGGGATGATTAGTTTTTCTATTGTTGCTGTCCTGTTGGATATCCCTTTTAGTGGACTACAATCTGCTTTATTACAGCCAAAAAATGCATCCATTGCACAATTTGCGAATGCATTGGCCTCTATTATTGCATTTGGCTTACCTGGTATTGCAGTTGCCTTTTTTAGTAAGAATAAATTAGTATCAGAATTAGGTTTCGCGCGCATTAAAAATTGGAACCAAATAGGACTTGTTATATTAATAGCGATCACTGGGTTGTTTTTAAGTG
The DNA here is from genome assembly GCA_009920495.1 of Chitinophagia bacterium. Classification (GTDB taxonomy): domain Bacteria; phylum Bacteroidota; class Bacteroidia; order Chitinophagales; family Chitinophagaceae; genus Sediminibacterium. The sequence continues at coordinate 10,461 of RFZW01000050.1, read as the reverse complement.
GGGCTTTAGGCGATTTGACCGAAAAAATTCCCACCCCCATTGCTTTAAAAAATTGGGCAACGCAAATGGAAGACCAATATAAAAAAGCGTTGTATGCCATGACACAAATGAAATCGGTCCTTGATTTATTGTTTGCCATCATTGCAGTAGCCGTGGTGCCTGCGATTGTGGAAGAATTATTTTTTAGGGCAAGCCTTCAAAAAATAATAATGGACTGGACTGGGAAACCTTATGTAGCAATTGTAGTGACTGCCGTTATATTTAGCGCCTTTCATTTTTCCTATTTTGGTTTTTTATCCCGCATGTCTTTAGGAATTATACTGGGCATTATTTATTACTATACAAAAACGATATGGCTGCCTATATTTATGCATTTCATCAATAATGGCATAGGCATAACTATTTTATATTTTGTCAGAAACGATTCAAAAAAAATGGATGCTGTCATTGATGGAAATCTTCCGTTTTATTGGGTGGTTCTTGCCCTATTTGTCATTATTACTTTGTGTAAAAAATTAAAAGAAACAACCACAGATGTCCAATTGGAAAAAAGTATTTAGTAGTAGTCAATTAGCAGTTGCGTCCATGGTTTCAGGTATTTTGATGGAACAACATATTCAAACAAATGTGTTAAATAAGATTGATTCTTCCTATGTATTTATTGGGGAGGTGGAAGTTTATGTGGCCGCAGCTGATTATGAAAATGCGCTACTCATTGTTAAAGATTTTCAAGTTTAATTTTTTTATAAATTTACAATTCAATAAAGAAGCGAGCAGCTTTGTATTCCTTAAACATTAAAAAATAAAAATTTATGGCGCTTAATTTTTCAGTTTTAAAAGTAAGGACTATTTCAGCAGTTATTTTTGCAGCAATTATGATTGGCGGAATTTTATGGAATCAATGGTCCTTTTTTGCTTTATTTACAATCATACAAATGGGTTGTTTGTTTGAATATCAAAAATTAATGCGCACCATTTTTCCTGAATATGCTTTTATTAATAAATTACATCAATGGGGTGTTTTAGTACTGGGACTGTTCACCACTGTTGCGTTAGCATCATTACCCTATGCCTACAAAGGAGTGTCTTTGACGACCTATGCCACTTATGGTGTCATTGGTGTTGCAGTTATTATTTTACTTGCAGATCTTGTTTCAAAGAAGATAAATTTTAAAGCGTATTTGGTATCTGCGGTGGGTATCATATATATATCTATGGGTTTATCTTTAATTTTCCAGTTAAGGGCAATGATGAGCAATACCTTTGTTGGCGATATTGGTTATACTATTCCGCTTATATTAATTGTATCCATTTGGGTCAATGATACTGCAGCTTATTTGGTGGGTTCATTGATTGGTCGCAGGCCATTGTCAAGTATTTCACCAAATAAAACATGGGAAGGTACTATTGCAGGCATCCTTATTTCAGTTTTATTGGTCACTAAAATTATGGGGCAGTATATTCCATTAAGTGAAAAATCAATCTTTTTAATATCTATTGTGGCTTCGATTGCAGGCACTTTTGGCGACTTGGTGGAGAGTAAATTAAAAAGATTAGCAGGTGTTAAGGATAGTGGTACGATGATGCCTGGACATGGAGGATTTTTAGACCGATTTGACTCTATATTATTGGCCACTCCCTTTGTTTGGCTATTGATTCAACTTGTGTATTAATGTTTTACATTTGCACTTTAATAAAATTAGAAATATGACCATTCATAAGGAAGGCGGAGTAACTATTTCATTGACAGCAGTATTGGTGAGTTTATTGAACTTAGCCAATTTTTCCTATTTATTCCCAATGAGTGTTTTGGCCGCATGGATGGTGTTTGTCATTACTGTTGCGTTTTTCTTGTTTATCGTTTCTTTCTTTAGGATGCCCAATCGCAAATTGACTATAAATGATTCAGCCATTGTTGCACCTGCGGATGGGAAAGTGGTGGTGATTGAAGAAGTACAACCGGATGAATACTATACTGAAAAGCGCATTCAAATAAGTGTTTTTATGAGCCCGGCGAATGTGCATGTGAATCGCTTGCCGATTGCTGGAAATATTGTTTATAACAAATACCATCCAGGAAAATTTTTGGTTGCATGGCATCCAAAATCTTCTACGGATAATGAAAGATGGTCGGTCGTGATTGAAAATAGTAAAGGAAGTATTTTATGTAAGCAAATTGCTGGTGCTTTAGCCCGTCGTATTTGTAATTATAGTAGCGTAGGCCAAAAATTTAATCAGTGCGATGAATACGGCTTTATTAAGTTTGGAAGTCGCGTTGATTTATTATTACCTGTGGGCGCGAAAATTCATACCAAAATTGATGATGTAGTTAAAGGAGGCGTGACCATTTTAGCCAGCTGGTAATTATAATAATGCCTCTAATTCCTTTAAGTGCGTTATTGTATAGGTAGCTGGGATAGTGGGTGCTACATTTAAATGATTCACAAATACGGTATCCATTCCTATATTAATTCCCCCTTGAATATCAGCAGTTTCATTATCGCCAATCATGATACTTTCAGACAATGTGGCATTGGCCGTTTTTAATGCGAATTCAAAAATTTCTTTATTGGGTTTTAAGCTATTACTTGCTTCTGAAGTTATGACTTCGGTAAAAAAATGTGCAATTTCGGCATTTTTTATTTTTTGAAATTGCACGGATTCAAAACCATTCGTAATCAAGTGCATTTTGTATTCCCTTTCTGTCAAATAATTTAAAATTTCAATAGTATGCGGAAATAATTTTTTCTTGGTAGGTAAAATTTTTAAAAATTCAACCGACATATCCTTTGACAGTTGCTCGTTTGCTATTTTAAAATCTAATAAACTTAAGTAAATACGTTTCCACCTTAATTCTTCTTGTTTGATAAATCCTTTGGAATATCTATCCCATAAACGGTGATTGTGTGCAGTATAGATATTAAAAAAGGCGTCAAAATCAGTGATTCCTAATGAGGCTATCTGGTGGTTGCTATACAATTCCTGCATGGTTTCCTTTGAGTTTAATTCAAAGTCCCATAAAGTATGATCCAAGTCAAAAAATAAATCCTTATAAGCCATAGGGTATCCTTAAGAGTTGCTAAAATACAATTTTGCTTCCTATCTTTAGGCATTAAATTAAAAGGGTTACTTAAACTTCATATTTCATCATGAATGTAGTTATTACAGGTGCTTCACAAGGAATAGGTTTTGCTATTGCAGAAATTTTTGCAAATGCAGGATACACTTTATGCTTATGTAGCAAAACAAAGGCGAATATAGCGGCGGCAGGTAATTCCTTAGCCGCAAAATATCCCCATGCAACTATTCATTTTACGCATGCAGATTTGAGTAAAAAAGAACAGTGTACGCAATTCGCCAACTGGTGTTTGGAAAAAGGCATGCCAACAATTTTAATCAATAATGCTGGATTTTTCGCGCCTGGTAATATTCAAGATGAGGGGGAGGGAGCATTGGAACAACAAATGGCGGTGAATTTATACTCGGCGTATCATACCACACGTGCTTTGCTTCCTGCGATGTTAAAAATGGGTAAGGGACATATATTTAATATTTGTTCCATTGCATCACTGAATGCCTATGCGCAAGGGGGTTCCTATAGCATTAGTAAGTTTGCCTTATTGGGGTTCTCCAAAAATTTAAGACTAGAATTAAAAGACAAAGGAATAAAAGTAACTGCTGTATGCCCTGGTGCCGTATATACCAATAGTTGGGCAGGTTCTGGTGTGGATCCAAAAAGAATTATGGAATCCGAGGATATTGCAAAAATGGTTTTTGCAGCTGCGCATTTAAGCCCACAAGCAGTGGTGGAGGATATTGTGATGCGCCCGCAACTGGGTGATTTATAATTTTTGGTATATCTTTTTACATTAAGGAATACTATTTATAATCTTTCAGCACCTTCATCATCATGATTGATATGATGACCATTTCCCTTGTTGGTATCCGCTTTTGAGAAACTGTCTCTTGCTTTTTTTGCAATGGCGATTCTTTCAATAATTAAATCAGCTATTAAACCTGCTGCATCCTCATTGGGGTTTTCGTGTAATACTTTTTTTAGCTTTGCCTCAGACACATCAATGCGATAAAGTAATTGCACTACTTTAGAAAAATCCTGATTGATAAACTCATTCAAGTAATCAATTAATTTTTCCTTTGAATAGGTTGCTAAAGTGAGTAGCGATAATTCCATTAATTAAATTTTTCTATGACACCTAGGCTAAACAAGGCGAAGTCGTATTTCACAGGATCCTTAGGGTCTAAAGTTCGTAAATAATTCGTTAACTCAATGGCGGCAAGCCAATCCGTTTGTTTTCGTTGTAAAATACCTAATGAACGAGATACCCTTGCTACGTGCACATCTATCGGGCAGATCAATTGCGCCGGCTGGATGGATTTCCAAATGCCAAAATCTACGCCCTGTTGATCATGGCGCACCATCCATCTTAAATACATGTTAGTACGGGTAATTAAAGTAGTACAAATTTAATCAAATTTGTATATATCAGACTCTTTAATTTGAATATTATTAATTGCATGTGGCCTAAGGCTGATATTTGTTATTTTATTAGGAAATGGTGGATCTCCCAGAAGATCAATAGTTTGTAAATTTTTTAAAACTTGCTTAAGATCAAAATCTGAAGTTTTTGAAATATTAGGTATTAGCTTAGAATTAGAATTTCGCTTTGGAATGAAACAACTTATTTGTGTCCATTGATTCAAATGAAAATCTGCCTGATATTCATCTACAAAATTCTGTCCTTTTAATTTTATTTTAACTTTAAAAAATGACGGTGGCGTGTCATTTACATATTCAATGGATATCCAATCTACTAGTTGATAAACCGTCTTTCTTATTTCAGAGAAGTCAGCCTTTATTTTTGTTATAGTAGATATTTTCTTTCTAATTTCTTTTATCTCAGCTTCACTCGGATTATTTGATTCTTCTTCTTCAATTTTTTTACTTAGTACTGCTATATCTTCTTCCAAAGAAATACATTTTTTTTTCATCGAAGTAATTTTATCTAATACCTCCTTTATCCCATTTGGATCCTCAAGTTCTCTTGCAATTATTTTAAGAGCTTTTGAAAACTTTTCAAGTTCATTTTTTTTCTTATTTCTCGACTCAATATGCTTATCAACTAATCTTAGTGTTGGTGGCAAATTTTTTAAAATTTTATTAGTAAATGGTTCTTTTTGAAGATATTGAATAACAAATGTTTCTAGTTTTGGTAGACTTAATCCACGATTGTCACATTTGGGATTGGGGTATACCTTTGATAAGCATTTATACGCATTGTCATTTCCCTTTAATCTTTTCTTTCCCCAGTAGTTGTTACCGCAACGTTCACAGAACACAAGTCCATTCAACAAATAATGATATTGCGCCTTTTTACCTACCGATTCTTTTTTGTTTATTTTAAAATTGGCTTGAACGCTGTTCCATAAATCTTCAGTCACTATTGCAGGAACTTTCCCAGTAATTGTTTCAATAACAATTTTTGTCTTTATCTTTTTACCATTAATCATTTCGAATTTGTCCTTATGAGCTCGCCAAATTCTGTCACCTTTGTATACTGGATTTTTCAAAATATCTGCGATGACATTACCTCTCCATTTAACCGCAGATTTCTTAAACTCGACAACTTCACCAGTAAATTTGTTTTTTCTTTTTATTACTCCCTGGTTTTTGAAATTGCCACTAAACTTAGTAGGTACATTTTTATCATTTAAATAATTGGCAATCCGATAGGAACCAATACCATCCAAAGACATCTTGAACATTAATCGAACATATTCGGCTTCTTTTTCGTCTATTTCATACATATTCTCATCACCTTTCTTAAGCCCGTATGGCTTGAGACCGTGTGTTTTTCCCAAAGCCGCTTTTCTAGCATTGGCGTCTTTTACTTTAAGGAAAATACTTGCCAAATATCAGTATCTCTTTCGATCCTAGATTGATCAATACAGTAAACAGCAGTGATCCTTCCTTTTTTCATGTCTGAGAATAACAATGCTAAACCAGCTCTGCTATTTTCATCTTTTGTACCACTAATCCCGTCATCTTCATAGATATAATAATCTAATCCAAGTTTACTCGCGCATTTAAGGCCACCGGCTTTCTGTGTTTCAAGAGTATATTTTTCCTCTCTAGATTTAGATGTTCTGCAATATATTCCTAGCATAAACTAAATTTACTAAAGTTATTGGATCTTTATACGGTCAATTAGAGTGGTAATATACATTTATTTTTATCTTGTACAAATATGCTAGCTAAAGCTGAAATCAAAGAATTTTTGGATTTTAAGGTTGGATTGTATAACAAGACGGCTTTTATAGAAAATGATCCAATTTCTATTCCCCATAAATTTTCAATCAAAGAGGATATTGAAATTTCTTCATTCCTTACTGCTACAATTTCGTGGGGAAACCGGAAGGCTATTTTAAAAGCGGCAAACCAGATGATTCTTTATATGGGAGATAGCCCATATGATTTTGTAATTAGTGCAAGTGAATCCCAGCTAAACAGAACATCTGATTTTTATTACCGGACATTTAATGGTACTGATTTTAATTATTTTATCCATTCATTAAGGAACATATATAAAAACCATGGCGGACTTGAAAATGTATTTAATGAATTAGCCAATACGTATTCTATTCAAGAAACAATAGGGAATTTTAAAAAGATCTTTTTTGAACTACCGCATCAAGAACGAACGGAAAAGCACGTTTCCGACCCAACAAATAATTCGGCGGCAAAAAGAATCAATATGATGTTGAGGTGGCTTGTTCGTAATGACAATGCTGGTGTAGATTTTGGTATATGGAAACGAATAAGCCCATCATTATTAAGTTGTCCATTAGATGTGCATTCTGGAAATACAGCAAGAAAATTAGGGATATTGAAAAGAAAACAAAATGATGCAAAAGCTGTCCAAGAACTAGATTCTATTCTAAGAGAGTTTGATCCACTTGATCCAGTAAAATATGACTTTGCTTTGTTCGGCTTGGGTGTAATTGAAAATTTTTAGTCATTTCTATTGGGCTGGAGCCCTGCTGCCTTGGTGGGTGGGTATCCTGTACACCAGATGGGCAATATTTTTTCTTCTATGGAGGGAGGATAATACTCTATGAAAAATTTCTGGCAAAAATCTACAGGTTGAGATCTTTGCCCATTTTTAAAAACAAAAATTTTTTCAAAAAATGTAGAGTTTTTAGGTTATACCTTTTCCCTTAAAATTAAAGATCATCATGCTTAAATTTATCAGTAATTGACAATGGGAAGTTTGAGTGTAAATTCACTACACAGTTATATCTAATTGTTCTTGCTCGTCCTACAGCTTGTATTAATTCACCTTCAATATACGCAAATTGAATTTGTCTTAGATCTTCATTGTCATATGCGTAAAATATGAACCGCATTCCCTTCCACGTCACCACTTGATTTTTAATCTTTGTGTCTAATATTAAATCAAATTCTATTCTGGCAAATCTCATTAAGAAATAGTAACATAATGGATTAGGTTGGAATGTTCCTATCACACTTATATTTTGACCGCTTAGTAGATTATATCCTCTGCAATTTCCAAAGTATACGTTAATATGAGGGTTACAAGCAAAATATTTGTCATTGAATATTTTTGACTCCTCTTTGAAGGTAATCACATAATCTGAACCAACCTTTTTAAATAAATCATCTTTACTTCTGTGAGTTATAGATTGTCTTGAGTTTGAGAATCTAGTATGCTGTATAATTGAGCCAACATTATCAACTTCAGGGATCTCATAAATTTTAACTTTATTCCCATATCTCTTCTTATATAATTCAACATTAATTGTTGCACTTAAGATTATGATTTTCTTGTTTATAGGTAAATCTCTAATCTTTGAATAGTTTACTATTACCTTCATTCCATATTTCGTATTAAATTCATGTACTATAAATTCATCAGAATAAAAGAAGTCAATAATGTTTGAAACCAAGTCCTTTTTATTGCCTAATACCTCCCATAAAACATTTGAGTTAATGGCCTTAAAAATTGATTTATACAGTTGATTTCTTTCAACGGATTTCAGGTATAGATAAACGTCGTTTAACTCATTTCCAAGCGCCTCATTTTCGTTAATTATTTTTAACAGATCATCCAAATCAAATGAATTGTTAGCTACAAGGCTACTAATACAGTCCTCGTCGAATATTATGGTGTCATGTATTGAATCTTGAAATAGAGCCCGCTGGTGGGTCGTTAATAAAGTTTTAGAGGTGTTCTTAGCTTCTTCAATCTTGCTAATGTATTCAATTGCTAATTGTGCGTCCTTTGACCCTAATTTCAACGCAATTTCACCAATAAGTCTTCTCGATTTATAACCTAATCCAGAATTGTAGTAATATGAAATTTGTGCATTTACAGTTTCATCTGAAAATTTGGGTAGTTCTGGTACTACATGAACATCAACCAGCATTTTTGTTGCTAATTCCGATATCAACTTATGTGTTGAGCCGCATATTGTCACATTTTCTTGACTTCGCAATAACATTGTCTTTCCCAAACCAACATGACCAACTATGATATGTATATCATTATCATTTGATTTGAGAGCTTCTTCAAATGCTTTTTCAAGTAGGTTTTCCGCAACATTAATATTAATTTTTTCTCGTGGATCTAATATTTCAATTATACCAATTTGACTTCTAACAGCTGTAATAAGATTGCTATACTCATGATCTTCATTGTAAGGCGACCATTTCCAAAGTGCGGTTGGCAATAATTTCTCTTTCTTAACTCTTTTTATAAGATCGAAATGCTTCTCAGAATAGATTGGTGTATTTTTATCCGCTGTGACCTTCTCATTATAAGATTGCATTATTTTTTTCATTCTTATTATACCGCCTTGCGTCCAATGTAATGATGTAGCTAAACCCAAAAGGATTTCATAATCTAGCCTTCTATCACCATCAACAAACTCTCGGTATATGCGAATACGATCCTTGAGTTTTTCAAAGTCAAAATCATTATTTTTTAACTTATTAAGATAGCTGGAATCATTTGAATCGCCCTTTTCAAATGGAGCTGGGGTATATGATGAAAAACCTGTACTTCTATTATTATTATAATATAAGAATACAGTTTTTTGTGATTGATCATACTTTAATATTTTTTCAAATTTTAGATTTGAAAGGGCGCAAGCCATTAATTGTGATAATGTTGACGGTTTTTCTGTTAAGAAGTATGATTTCTTCCCACCCCAGAATATTCTTGCGCCATCTTTACATGAGCAGTCAGCCGGGAAAAGATGAAGTAATCGAAATGTAATTAAATTAGCTAATTCAATATCATGCAGTTCTTTATCTAGCATAATACCAATACGAAATTTTCTATATTCCTTGGTGTCAGAGTGAGTGGTATAATAAAAGTTTGGATAAATTCCATACTCATTAAATCGTGATATTATTTCTTCAGGTTCAGAATTAAGATCAAAATCTAACATAAAGCCTGTAACAGAAATTAGGGTATCGTTACCTGGTTTATTCCCTTTAAAGATTTTTGGGGTTATTGTGAAGCTGTGAGGTGCTTCAACTATCTCGCAGATTTGGGCTGTAGTAACATCTACAACCGCCATATTTGCAGAGATTACACTGATTTCAGCTGCGGTCTCTGGTTTTCTCCCCAAAGATGTATTGTGCATTGAGATTCTGTAAACTTGTGACATTCTTTTTCATATAGTTTTATTTTAGTTTATACGGCCCTAGTAAAGGGTCATGCAATTAATATAAAGAAAAAAAACGATTAAAAGAAATGGGGTAAATGCTTGAATAAGTGGCTAATTTGTGATGTTATAAATACATTTTTTATTTTACTATTGAAAATTATAAAATACAAAGAAAAAAATCTTGATATTATAATTGAAAAATATTTCAATATTTTATTGCCTCAGCCACTTAGAGAAAAATTCTATTTTAAATAGTTTTATTTAGTTTAAATGTTCTTAATAAAACACAATATAAATGGAATTTAAAGGCCAATTTGTTGCCATTTTTTGAAGCCTCAATTGAATACTTTAATAAACATGATTTGATAGAATTTTGAGGTCTTTATGTCATTATAAAGGGATGTGTGACTTAAGTATCGAATATTTTTAATATAATGTTACTAGCCTTGGTAATATTTCCATATTTTTTACCCAAATGGTACACTACTAATATTTAACGAAATAAAAATTAGCATCAAACATTCGCATATACATATAAAATCGGGTGGATAGACGAATGTTTATAGCGCAAATAAGCTAGTTAGCGGCAAGCATAGAGAACACACCAAACGGGACAAGAAAAAGAAACCGCTAATAAAACTTTTTAGTCTTTGACTTATAGGTATCCTTTATTATTTTAATAAAAGCATTCTTATCACTTTTCATTATTGCTATTTCAGGACTATCTCTCATAATTGAATTTAATTC
>RFZW01000049.1 GCA_009920495.1 Chitinophagia bacterium | reverse complement strand
ACAATCCTATAAATGTAAATAAGCCATTAATGATCAGCAATTCCTGACCAATTCTAAAGCTGGTCGGGGCTGAGCCAAAGAAGTAGGGTTGAAAGTAGTCAAGTAATAAACATAATTGGGGTGCTATAAAGCAAGGTAAAAATGCCCAATTATCTTTAATGCTTCTTTTAGTTAAAATGCCAAATGCAAATAAGCCTAATAAAGGGCCATAGGTATAGGAGGCAATTTTTAATAATAAATCAATGATACTTTTATTATCAATCCATTTAAATACCAACACGATGATTAAAAATAGAAAAGCAAAGCCTAAATGAATTCGTTGACGAATTTTTTTCTTTTTGGCTTCTTCCCATTGGATATTTCTTTGCATGCCTACGATGTCAATACAAAAACTGGAAGTGAGTGCAGTAATGGCACCATCTGCACTAGGGAATAAGGCCGATATTAGTGCTAAAATAAAAATAATAGATAAATAAGGTGGCATATGTTGTAAGGCCAGGGTGGGGAACAAATCATCACCGACTGCGGTTACATTTAATTGTGCAGCATATAAATGAAGTAGTCCTCCTAAAAACAAAAACAAACTGATCACAAATAACATGGTAAACCCAATCGTGATCATATTTTTTTGTGCATCTTTCAAATTTTTTACAGAAATATTCTTTTGCATCATTTCTTGGTCTAAGCCAGTCATAGTAAGGGTAATGAAGGCACCACCGATGATTTGTTCGCAATACCTTTTGCTTGCATAGCCACTAGCGCATCTCCCACGGATAAGTGGAGGTTGGATAAAATGTATATACTGCAAATGATTAAACCTAGTAACATGCCCGATGTTTGTAAGGTATCGGTGTATACAATTGTTTTTACTCCGCCCTCGTAGGTGTATAATAAAATCATAGCAAGTATCACAAGGGTGGTTGCCCAAAAGGGAACATGTAAATTATCTAAAATGAATACTTGTAAAATTTTTACCACCAAATATAATCTAGCCGTAGCGCCTAATGTTCTTGATAGTATGAAAAAAGAGGCACCTGTTTTATAAGCACCAAAACCTAATCTTTGTTCTAAATAGTTATAGATAGAAGTTAGGTTCATCTTGTAATAGATCGGCAATAAAACATAAGCAATCGTGAAGTATCCAATTAAGTAGCCAATCGTAATTTGCAAATAGTGAAATCCGTCTTTGCCAACGGCTCCAGGAACGCTTACAAAAGTCACACCACTTAAAGAGGTTCCAATCATTCCAAAAGCAACCAGCATCCAATTGCTATTTTTATTACCTATAAAAAAGGACATATTATTACTATTTTTCCCTGTCACTTTTGCAACGGCAAGTAGGACCAAAAAATAGAGTACTACAAATAGGAATAATAAGGGAGCGCTCATCGTTTATTAAATTAGTTCAAGCAAAGTAAAGACAATCTTTTAATTTTAACTAAATTCGATATTATTAAGCACAAAAAGGATTTTATGACCATGAATGCCATTACACTGTTTTGCGGTTCAAAATCGGGTAAAAATCCCGCTTTTGAACGAATGGCTATGGATTTAGGAAATTGGTTAGCGGAAGAAAATATCACACTTGTTTATGGAGGTGGAAATAAAGGATTAATGGGTGCCACAGCCAATGCATGTTTGGCAAAAGGTGGGAAAGTGTTAGGTATTATACCCAAGGTTTTATTAGAGTGGGAGGCCGAACACAGAGGATTAACGGAATTGATTGTTACCGAAAATATGCATGCTCGAAAAATGTTGTTGTATGAAAAAGGGGATGCCGCAATTGTACTGCCAGGTGGCTTGGGAACATTTGATGAACTTTTTGAAATGCTTGTTTGGAACAACTTAAGTATCCACGATAAAAAAATAGTACTATATAATTATCAAGGATTTTACGATCCGTTGGTTGCCATGATTCAAAAAATGGAGGAAGAAGATTTTTTATACGAACGAAGTAGGTATCGTTTGCATATTTGTGCAACGCTTGATGAAATTAAGGCTGTTTTTTCTTAGGCCCGAATCTTAATGGGAATCCAATACCTGCTCTAAATACTGGTTCTTTTCTGTTGTAACCACTATTGTATTGAGATTGTGGGTTGTTTAATAAATCAATCATCACCGAAAAATAACTAATCCCAAATTCACTGCGTTTTCCATAACCAACGCCTGCCAATATACTTTCAGCACCAAAATTAGTTGATCCAGCTTGTCCTGATTTGGTGTCCTTTTGCTTGATCCATGCATAATTATATTCAGGTTGTACTTGGATAAAAAAACTTTCTATCGGCCAAATACGCGTAAATGCGCCAATGCCTAATCTAAAGTTGCGACTTCGAATATCACTAAACTCAGAAGGATTGTATAGCTCATAATATATATTCATCGCCAAACCGCCATCTAAATAAGGCGTAAAGCTTTTAATGATTTCAGGATTCAAACCCATCTGAAAGCTATGCGCTCCGCCACCCAATAGCAATCCTCCGCCCACGAAAACCGGTTTTTTATCTAATATTTTATTTGTAGTGATAGTGGTTTGCGATTGCGCAGTAATGCTGAATAAAATAAGAGTATTTAGGAAAATGTTTTTAAGATACATAGGGATGAGTTGCAGTGTTGTTATTTTTATCTTGATATTATTTAAGCATTGCTATATAATTACTTCGGTTTTGCGAATAGCCTATTGCGTTTACTTTTTATAATCAAAAATTTTACCGCTATTTAAAATATGATTAGGGTCAAATGTATTTTTAATACCGCGCATTAGTTCAAGCGACACTTCGTTAAACAACACCGGCATGTATGATTTTTGTATCAGCCCTATACCATGTTCGCCACTAATAGTACCGCCTAATTCCTTAACAAGTTCAAATAATTTTTTTAAGATGGTATTCATTTCATCACTACCATAACTCTTTTTAATCGTAGGGTGGTTTATTCTGATATGTAAATTGCCATCGCCCGCATGACCATAACACACTACTTTAAATCCGTTTTGTGCGCCTAATTCTTTCACCCCTTTTATTAATTTAGGTAGTTCTGCCCTAGGCACTACCGTATCTTCCTCAATGGTATAACCCGCCATCACCGCAGCTTCATTGGCTTTGCGACGTATTTTCCAAAGTTCATTTTTTTGTTGCGCATCATCTGCGAAAAATAATTCTCCTGCATCAAATTGGGAAAGTACTTCCGAAATGGCTTCCATTTCACTCATTAGTACATCCATATTATTTCCATCCACTTCAATAATTAAATGCGCCGCTAAATTTTCTGTTAGTGGGATGGCCGTGCTGTCCAAAATTTTTGAAGCGAGGGTAATGGCATCTATTTCCATTAATTCCATTGCACTTGGAGTAATGCCCGCTCGGAATATGGCACTCACCGCTTCACTTGCTTTTTCCAAACTATTAAAAGGAGCCAGCATTAATAAATCAAACTTGGGATGTGGGATTAATCTTAACACTATTTTGGTAACAATCCCTAAAGTGCCTTCGCTACCTACTATAAGTTGTGTGATATTATAACCAGTAGCATTTTTTAATACATTGGAACCGGTCCAAATTATTTTACCATTGGGAAGTACGACTTCTAAGTTTAATACATAATCTTTTACTACACCGTATTTAACTGCTTTAGGGCCGCCTGAATTTTCTGAGATATTACCACCAATAAAACAACTTCCTTTACTCGCAGGATCAGGCGGATAAAACAATCCTTTTTCTTTAACTGCATCTTGCAGCATTTCAGTAATCACACCTGGTTCAGTGGTTACTTGTAAATTTCTTTCGTCTATTTCTAAAATGCTATTGAACCTTTCCATGGAAATCACCAAACCGCCTAAATGCGGAAGGGCACCTCCGGTTAATCCTGTGCCTGCACCTCTTGGTGTGACTGGAATTAAATGTGCGTTACAAATTTTTAGTAATTGGGCAATTTCTGAAGCTTGCCTTGGCTTTACAATTACCTGTGGGGCGTAATGCAATTGTTCCGTTTCATCTTTGCCATACTTTTCAATACTGTCTGCATCGGTAAAAACATACCCTTCGCCAACAATTAATTTAAATTGTTCAAGTATTTGTGTTGTAATTGCGTTCATGACGATGGAGTTAAAATAAGCCGTACAACATGCCGTCTACCTTGCTTATTATTTCGCCTAAATCTTCTTCGTTTTCGCCGAATTTATTTTTATCACAATCAATAATTAATAATGGACCTTCTTTATAACCTTCAATCCATTTATTGTAATACTCATTCAATTTTTTTAAATAATCCAAACGAATATTTTCCTCGTATTCTCTTCCTCTTTTTTGAATTTGAGAAACTAGGGTAGGCACTGAAGCTTTTAAATAAATTAATAAGTCAGGAGGTTGTACCATTGTTTTAATCGTGCTAAAAAATCCGTAGTAATTATCAAAGTCACGCTTACTCATTAAGCCCATCTCATGCAAATTGGGTGCAAAAATATTTGCATCCTCGTATATCGTTCTATCTTGAATAATAGTTTCTGTCCCTCTTTGTATATCTAAAATTTGATTCAAACGACCATTTCAGTTAAAGTAGTTTTACCAGCGCCGATATTACCG
This sequence comes from Chitinophagia bacterium, assembly GCA_009920495.1. GTDB lineage: Bacteria > Bacteroidota > Bacteroidia > Chitinophagales > Chitinophagaceae > Sediminibacterium. The sequence continues at coordinate 8,484 of RFZW01000049.1, read as the reverse complement.
GCTACTGCAACGTGTTTTGGTTTTTTAGCTTTTGCCATGATAGTGAAAATACTAAATAGTTGATGTACTATTTATTTTTTTTAATTTTTTATAGGTAATCCATCCCGATTGTTTTTCGAACCATAGTAAGGGTCGTTGAGGCGCTTGCTCTGGCCTTGTCTGCTCCTTGTTGTATGATCTTCAATAAATGGGCTTTGTTGTTTTGTAAATCAGCGGCTTGTGAACGAATTGGGTTAATAAAATTAACCATATCTTCGGCCAATTGCTTTTTCATATCACCATATCTTATAATGCAATTTTTGGCTGCATTGGGGGTTAAAGGGCCTTGATCTGTTTTGGCTTTCATTACTTTTTTACGAATCAAATCATCCGTGTCCGCTAAAAATAAAGTGGTCATTTGATTTTCACTTTTGCTCATTTTGCCTTCGCCATCCAATCCTAATATTTTAACCAATTCACTATTATAATTAAATGCATAAGGTAAAGGAAAAGTTTCACCATATCTGTGATTAAAACGCTCTGCAAAATTGCGCGCCATTTCCAAATTTTGTTCTTGGTCTTTTCCTACAGGAACTTTTACAGCACGATGAATTAAAATATCTGCTGCTTGTAAAACTGGGTAAGTCAATAAGCCAGCATTCACATTATCTGGTTGCATTCTTACTTTATCTTTAAATGTGGTGGTCTTTTCTAATTCGCCTTTATAAGCCAACATATTTAAATACAAATACAATTCAGCAATTTCTGGAACATCACTTTGAACATATAGGGATACTTTATCAGGATCCAAGCCACAAGCAATATTTTCAGCCACAACACGTAATACACTTTCTTGCAAAGTTTTGGTATCTGGATGGGTGGTTAAACTATGCCAGTTGGCAACAAAAAAGAAACAATTATAATCATCTTGCATACGCACATAATTGCGCATAGCACCAAAATAGTTGCCCAAATGCAAGAACCCGGTGGGTCTAATTCCACTCAATACAATTTCCTTTTCCATAGCTGTGCGAAGATAATGAAATGGGAACCCATTTTTTGCCATCTTTTTGGGATATTTGTACAGAATCTAAAAAAAATAGTTTGAGCCAAGCTTCGCTTTTATCCAGTCCGATTGAATACCTGAAGGGAGTAGGCCCTTTGCGGGCTGATATGCTTAAAAAGGAGCTTGAAATATACACTTTTGGCGATCTTTTACAGCACTTTCCATATCGTCATATTGACAAAACCCAGCTAAATACCATCGCATCTATCCAACCCGATCAGGAGTTTATCCAGGTAAAGGGGGTGTTGCAGGGGATTGAAATGATTGGAGAACGCAGAGCAAAGCGCATGGTGGCTCAACTAAAAGACGCGACAGGGCAGTTGGAACTTACTTGGTTTCAGGGAATTAATTGGGTCCAGAAAAATTTAGTGGAGGGGCAAGTATATTTGGTATACGGCAGGGTGAGTTTTTTTAATGGTCGTGCACAAATAGTGCATCCCGAAATTGAGCCCTTTGTTGCAGCTACCCAAGGACAAAAGGCATTGCTTGAACCCATTTATTCATCCACCGAAAAATTAAAATCGAGGGGATTAAATGGAAAGCAGATAGGAAAACTGACCCAAACCTTATTTCAACAAATAAGTAATAATGACTTGCCTGAAAATTTACCAAGTCATTTGCTCATCAATCGAATGTCAAGATGGGAAGCCTTCAGACAGGTGCATTTCCCAACATCTCCTGAGATGTATAAAAAAGCATTAGACCGATTAATCTTTGAAGAATTATTTATAGCGCAGCTAAGAATTAATTTGATAAAAATTCAAAGACATAAAAATAGCAAAGGACATTTGTTTGAAAAAGTAGGCGATTATTTTAATGACTTTTATAATAAATATTTACCTTTTGAATTAACCGGTGCACAAAAAAGAGTCATTAAAGAAATCAGGTTAGATACTGCCAAGGGCAAGCAAATGAATCGTTTATTGCAAGGGGATGTGGGTAGTGGAAAAACAATGATCGCTTTATTAAGTATGTTAATAGCCGCGGATAATGGATTTCAAAGTTGTATCATGGCGCCCACGGAAATTTTAGCCCAGCAACACTATGCGAGCTTGGGGGAATTATTAAAATCAATGCCACTTGAAATTGCTTTATTAACGGGTAGTACAAAAATTGCCGAAAGACGCCGCATTTTAAAAGGATTGGCCGAAGACACCATTCATTTTGTGGTAGGCACACATGCCATTATTGAAGAAGCGGTACAATTTAAAAATTTAGGATTGGCTGTGATTGATGAGCAGCATAGGTTTGGGGTGGCACAACGCGCGCAGTTGTGGAAAAAATCAACGGTCCCACCACATGTATTAGTAATGACTGCGACACCCATTCCGCGAACATTGGCCATGACCGCTTATGGTGATTTGGATTATAGTGTCATGGATGAATTACCGCCAGGAAGGCAGGTAATTAAAACAGTACACCGTTATGAAACTACCAGAGCAAATGTGATGGATTTTGTAAAAACTGAAATTGAATCATTTTCCTGAGCCCAAGTATAAAATTAGCATGGTACATGGAAGGCAAAAAAATATTGAAAAAGAAACAAACATGAAAAGGTTTGTTACGGGCGATACACAAATATTAGTGGGCACCACGGTTATTGAAGTGGGCGTGAATGTGCCTAATGCTTCTGTGATGGTCATTGAAAGTGCCGAAAAATTTGGACTATCACAATTACATCAATTGCGCGGCAGGGTGGGCAGAGGAACGGAGCAGAGTTACTGTATTTTATTAAGTAGTGTAAAAGCAAGTAGGCTCGCAAAAGACCGTTTAAAAATTATGTGTACCACCAATGATGGCTTTGTGATTGCGGAAAAGGACTTGGAATTAAGGGGTCCGGGCGATATTGATGGTACAAGACAAAGTGGGGCATTAAATTTTAAATTGGCCAACATTATCAATGATCGCGCTAATCTTGAATTAGCTAAGGAAGCAGCAGTGGCTATCTGCGAAAAGGATCCTACGCTCAATTTACCAGAACATCAGCAAACAAAATTGTTTTTACAGACACAAAAAAATAAAATTGGTTGGGGTAAGATCGCTTAAGGAGCTGATTTTTTAATTAACTTGCTGACTGCATCTTTACTCATTCATTATTCAATTATTATACCATGAAATATGCACCTTTAGATTCAAAAATATTTATACAGAACAGAAAGCGTTTTGTATCAAAAATGCAAAAAAATAGCATTGCCATTTTTGTAAGTAATGACGAGTTTCCTTACAATGCAGATGCGCTTCATAACTTCAAACAAAACACTGAAATGTTTTGGTTGTCAGGAATTGAGCAAGAGGGCTCCATGGTAATTTTATTCCCAGATAATCCAGATCCAAAATATAGAGAAGTGTTGGTGTTGGTTCGACCACAAGAACTCAAAGAAATTTGGGATGGTAAAAGATTAAGGGCACATGAAGCTACAAAAATTTCAGGAATGACCACCATTGTTTGGGTGGACTCATTGGATGGTTTGTTACAGCCTTGGATACATTTAGCAGATGCAATTTATTTGGACTCCAATGAAAATGATCGCAAGAATAATTTAATACGTACCAATGAATATCGCTTCATTGATGAGATGCAAGCAAGATATCCTTTGCATCAATATTTACGTGCTGCCAAATTAATGAAGGAATTGCGCAGTGTAAAAACCAAAGAAGAAATAGTGGTGATTCAAAAAGCGATAGATATTACAGACGTTGCTTTTAGACGCTTGTTACAATTCATACAACCAGGGGTTAATGAATGTGAAATTGAAGCTGAAATTTATCATTCATTTTTAAGCCAACGCGCCACAGGGGTGGCTTATCATAGTATCATTGCCAGTGGTGACAATGCCCGCACTTTGCATTATAATAGTAACAATAATATATGTAAAGAGGGGGAATTAGTTTTAATGGATTTTGGCGCAGAGTATGGCGGATACTGCGCTGATTTAAGCAGAACTGTTCCGGTGAATGGTAAATTTACCAGACGCCAAAGACAAGTATACAATGCATGTTTGCATTTACATAATTATGCAAAATCAATTTTAAAGCCGGGCATTAGTATTTTAAAGTATACTGATAAAGTAGGGGAGGAAGCAACACAACAATTTTTAAAAATTGGTTTATTGAAAAAAACAGAAGTTAAAAATGAGGATCCTGAAAACAGAGCGTACCGAAAATATTTATACCATGGCATTTCACACCATTTAGGATTAGATGTACATGATTTAGGTACAAGAACTGCTCCAATTACTGCAGGTATGGTATTTACTATTGAGCCAGGTATTTATATTAAAGAAGAAGGCATGGGCGTAAGGATTGAAAATAATTTCTGGATTACAGCCAATGGTAATCAGGATTTAATGAAAAATATTCCAATTACTGTGGAGGAAATTGAATCATTAATGAAACGCAACAAAAAATAAAGCATGGCTTCATTAAAAAATCAAATTCCCAATTTCATCACACTCCTAAATTTATTTTTTGGATGTTGGGCAATTGTATATGTTTTTCAAGCAGGTGCAATGGCAACGATTGATGAAACAGGCGGAATGATTATTGAAATGCCAGAGCAATTATACATGGCGAGTTTGTTAATTGGAATTGCAGCGGTGATTGATTTTTTTGATGGTTTTGTTGCAAGGTTATTAAAAGTTTCTTCTGAGATGGGTAAGCAATTGGATTCTCTTGCGGATGTGGTGAGTTTTGGCGTAGCTCCTGCATGTATCGTATTTCAGTTTTTAAGAATGTCCATGGCAAATGATGTAAATGCGTTTAGCCATAATTCAATAGTATTAGCACCTGCTTTTTTAATACCCATGGCTGGGGCGTATCGTTTGGCTAGATTCAATTTGGATCAAACACAAACCACCTATTTTAAGGGAGTACCTATTCCAATGATTGGTATATTAACTGCTTCATTGCCTCTAATTTATTGGCAATCAGGCGCGGTAGCGCAATTGATGTTAATACCCGCATTTTGGTATGGATTTATCATCATAGTCAGCTATTTAATGGTGATGAAAACACCCATGTTGGCGCTAAAAGGGCTTGCTAATAAACGAAAATTAGTCATTCCATTACTCCTGGTTGCAATAGAAATAGTACTGACCGCATTTTTTTATAAATGGTTGGCGATTCCATTTGGCTTTATGGGGTATTGCTTAGTATCTTTGTTGTACAAAAAAACAATTATTCAATAATTCTATATGATATATCAAGTTCAAATTAAAGTGATGCCATTAAAGGATTTATTAGATCCTCAAGGAAAAGCAGTTTTAGGCGGTTTACATAATTTAGGTATGAATGGCGTAAGTGATGTAAGGGTTGGAAAACATATCACTTTACAAATTGAAGCAGGATCTGAAACTGATGCAAAAGCGATTGCTGAGGAGGCTAGTAAAAAATTATTGGCAAATGCGGTGATGGAATATTTCGAAATTGAAGTTATTCAATAGTTTTTTTGCTGAGCTTACTTTTTTAATTACTTAATTGTTTCCATGTTATATTTAGTTCCTACACCTATTGGAAATTTAAAGGATTTTACTTTTAGGGCAATTGAGGTTTTACAATCCGTTGATTTTATTTTATGTGAGGATACGCGTACCTCATCAAAATTATTACAGCATTACAAAATACATAAGCCTTTAACGCCGTATCATCAACACAATGAGCATAAGGTATTGGATCATTTGGTGCAACAGTTACAGGCGGGGAAAAATATTGCATTAATAACGGATGCTGGGACGCCCGGAATTTCTGATCCAGCCTTTTTATTAGTTCGCGCATGTAAGGCAGCAGGCGTGTCCATCACAAGTTTGCCAGGTGCCACTGCATTTGTACCAGCACTAGTGAATAGTGGCTTACCAGCTACGCGATTTATTTTTGAAGGGTTTATTCCACTAAAAAAAGGACGTAAAACATTGATGGAATCATTGGCCAACGAGGAGCGTACCATGATATTTTATGAAAGCCCAATGCGCCTTGTAAAAACCTTGGAATTGTTCGCAACTCATTTTGGTGCAGAGCGGAAAGCTTCTGTAAGTAGGGAGTTGACAAAAATATACGAGGAAAACATTACCGATACTTTAGGCAACTTGGTTAAATACTTTTCAGAAAAGCAAGTAAAAGGGGAGATCGTAATTGTGGTGGAAGGAAAAAATGATTAAATATTAACATGGCTAATTTAATTTTTATTGGGAGCATCTTTTTGGTTTTTGTAACCATCTATATGTTGCTATTCACTAAAAATGCAGCCAAGTCTTATTCGGATTATGTTTTGTCATTTTTATTACTTGTACATTGCTGGTCAGTTATTTTATTTTTGATTTTATATTCAGAGTACATTTTACTCTTTCCGCATGTCTTTAAAACAGGACTCCCACTAAATTTTTTAATTGCACCATTGTCCTATTTATATGTCAGGGGGGTGTTGTACAATGAGAAAAAATTTCAAACACGCGATTTGGTTCATGTGATTCCTTTTGTAATTGTGTTTATTAACTATATCCCTTTTTATTTACTTCCAGTGAATGAAAAACTAATAGTAATTCAAAACTCATTAAATTATTGGCCAGATACATTTAAATATCAGGCTGGTTTTTTACCTGAAAATTTTTCTATCTTATTTAGATTAATTTTAGCAATTATTTATTTGGTGCTTCAATGGAATTTAATTTTTTCTTACAAAAAGGTCCATGATGAAAGTTCCATACAAATTCAAATTAGCAATGTATTAAAATGGCTTAAATTATTTACCATTACATCGACAGTTATATTTTTTGGGATTATAGGCTTTATGTTGACTGTATTTTTTTTACCATCCTATTACAATGATGATTTATTAATGCAAATTCCAAGTTTGCTAGTTTCAGTTGGTTTTTTTGTCATGGCTGCTTATATATTGACACATCCGGAAATTTTATCAGGGTTGCCCTTTGTGAAGTATAAGGAAGTGCCATCAGGTGTAGTCAATGATAAAAATTATATGTTGCCTTATATTAATGAGGACTATAAAGATGAAATAGAAAAGATTGTACATTTCTTTGAAACGGAGAAGCCTTTTTTAAATAAGGAGCTAAATATCAACCAGGTTTCTGTTGCTTTGGATATTCCTTCTCGAGAATTGTCATTTATCATTAACAACCATTTTGGTCAGCGCTTTAACGACTTTTTAAATAAGCACCGAATCGAATATATTACTAAAAAAATTAATAAAGAATTTCTTTCTAATTTTACCATTGAAGCCATCGCAAGTGAAGCAGGATTCGCTTCCAAAAGTACTTTTAACCTCGCTTTTAAAAAGCATCATCAATGTACACCGTCCGAGTATTTTTCTAAATTTTAGCTTTTTACGACTGATTTTGTGCTCAAAGCATATGAATTTCTGAAGTTCATACAGTTTTTGATTACTATATAATGTAAGGAGGGCTGGTCTATGATATTTTTGAATGTTAACCCCTTATTTACAATATCATAATTTTCAATTGAATAATGCGCTCAGTCCTCTTAGACCGCCTAGTCCTTATTATTTCTTTAATCATTTTCACCGGGTTTTCAAATTTATACGCCCAATCTATCACTCCCTATACTCTAAATAATGGGGGAGGAACAGTGGCAAATATGGATTGGAGTACGGGAGAGTCGGTTTCGATAGCTAACTTTTCAACTCCCAACTACTTTTTAAATACGGGGGTGCTCCAACCGTTCACTACAGTTGTCACTGCCATTAATGAATACGGTCCCGCAGTATATGGTAATCAAATCACCATTGGGCCAAATCCCACCACTAACCTTGTTCATTTTAAAGGAAACTTTACGCAATCCGGTAAGTTATTAATCCAGGTCATCGATGCAAAATCATCGGCGATACTTACCCATGATGCTGGAACTATCATCAGTAGTTATGAAAAGGACATTTTCATGGACAGTTACCCTTCTGGGATATTTTATGTCAAAGTATTTTTTAAGCCTAAAAATGGTTTGGCGAAAACAGGTATTTATAAAATCATAAAATTATAATAGATCAATTCTAATTAAGCACCTATGCAAAAGCAATCTGAACTTTTTAAGTTATTACTATGTTTATTTTTTATAGTAATAATAAAAACAAATAGCCAAGCCCAAACAGGATTAAACTTTCAGGGAGTAGCGCGAAGCAGCAATAATGTGATCATTGCATCTCAACAAATTAGTTTGCGCTTAAGTATTTTACAAGGATCAGCAACGGGTAATGTGGAATATAGTGAAACAAGAAAAGTAACCACCAATGCGCAAGGATTATTTGCAGTAGTGATAGGTGACGCCGATGCAACAAGTACTATGGGTAGTTTTAATACGATTAATTGGAAAAATACTCCTAAGTTTTTAAAAATTGAAATGGATGCAAATGCTGGTAATAATTATAGCACCATTGGCACCACGCAGTTCCAATATGTAGCGTATGCGCAATTTGC
>RFZW01000048.1 GCA_009920495.1 Chitinophagia bacterium | reverse complement strand
CCAGTATATTACTAAAATCATCATTCCGATAAATAATGCCATACGTGATTTGCCGTAATAAATAATGACCGATGCAAAAAAGTAGCATAAGGCGATTCTTTGTAACACCCCTAATATGCGCACATTTTCCCAAGGTTTAAAAACAAGACCAGCGTCACTCCATTTTACAAACGGGCTCCAGTTTAAAAAAAGTCCAATTAAAAATATAAGTACAGTTCGTTTGATTACTTTTGCGTGGGCTAAAGGGCTAAAAGTATTGGCCCAGGAGCCAGGATTGTTTACTAAAATCATTAATGCAACAGTGGCACCCCTGAAAACATCTAATGAATAATATCTTTCCTTGATCATGGCATAAAGTTTTATAAATTACTTACTAATATATATCATCGTTTTAATATCTTTGTAAGATACAAAATTAAGATGCAAAAAAACATATTAATCACAGGTGGCGCAGGATTTATTGGCTCGCATGTAGTGCGTTTGATGGTGAATAAATACCCTGATTATCAAATTTTTAATTTGGATGCCCTAACCTATGCGGGTAATTTGGAAAACTTAAAGGACATTGAAAATGCGCCTAATTATCATTTTGTAAAAGCCAATATTTTAGAAGCAGATGCATTAAAGCAAATATTTGAAAAACATGCTATTACGGATGTGATTCATTTGGCTGCCGAGTCGCATGTGGATAGATCCATTGTATCTCCGTTGGATTTTGTTTATACCAATGTAATTGGAACGGTTAACTTATTAAATACGGCAAAGGAATTTTGGAAAGGGGATTTAAGTTATGAAAATGCACATGATGGTAGTTGGGAGAAAAAAAGAGATCATTTATTTTATCATGTCTCTACGGATGAAGTGTATGGCAGTTTAGGAAAAGAGGGGTTATTTACAGAAACCACGGCTTATGACCCTAATTCGCCTTATTCTGCAAGTAAGGCTGCCAGTGATCATTTTGTTAGAGCCTATGGGGAAACTTATCATTTGCCAATCGTTATTTCAAATTGCTCCAATAATTATGGACCGAATCATTTCCCAGAAAAATTAATTCCATTATTTATACATAATATTATCAATAAAAAATCATTACCCGTATATGGAGATGGTTTATATACGCGTGATTGGTTGTATGTAAAAGATCATGCACGTGCCATTGATATTATTTTTCATCAAGGTAAAAAGGCAGACACTTACAATATTGGCGGATTTAATGAATGGACCAATATTGATTTGGTAAAATTAATGTGTGCGCAAATGGATATTAAATTGGGTCGTGCGGCTGGTGAAAGTGAAGCCCTTATTACCTATGTGAAAGACCGTCCAGGTCATGACCGCCGTTATGCCATTGATGCCACTAAATTGAATAAGGAATTAGGTTGGTCCCCCTCGGTTACTTTTGAACAAGGTTTATCAGAAACCATTGAATGGTATTTAAGCAATGGACCTTGGTTGGAAAACGTAACTAGTGGTGCGTATCAAACCTATTATAGCGATATGTATAGTAATCGTTAATTGGGTAATGGTTCATCGTATTTGAAAATAAATTATCAGAATAATAAATAATAATAAAGCCAATTCCTCAGCATGAAAATTGAAAATACACCATTAAAAGATTGTTTTATTATTCACGATACTGTTCATGGTGATGCAAGAGGCTATTTCATAGAAACTTTTAATCAAAGAGATTTTGCAGCGGCTTCGGGATTAGATATTGTTTTTGTACAGGATAATCAATCAAGATCATCTAAAGGCGTATTGCGCGGATTGCATATGCAAAAAGGAGATGCAGCGCAAGCAAAACTAGTAAGAGTGATAGAAGGAGCCGTGTTGGATATTGCAGTAGATTTAAGAAAAGGCTCTCCCAGTTTTGGGCAACATTATGCAATTGAATTAACTGCAGACAATCACAAACAATTTTTTGTACCTAGTGGTTTTGCGCATGGATTTGTGGTGTTAAGTGACGCAGCTACTTTTTTATATAAAGTAGATAAATTTTATCAACCTGGGAATGAAGTGGGTATTATGTATAATGACAAGGATTTAAACATTGATTGGAAGTTGCCAACAACGGAATTGATATTTTCTGAAAAAGATAAAACATTGGGAAGCTTTGCTGAATATGCAGCGAGTTTATAACCAGTAAAAATTATGATTTGAGCACAAAGTGCAAAAACCTAAACACAAAAAAATAACTATGAAGGGAATTATATTAGCAGGAGGATCAGGTACAAGATTGTATCCAATTACCAAGGGGATTAGTAAGCAATTAATGCCTATTTATGATAAGCCAATGATCTATTACCCTTTATCAGTATTAATGTTGGCAGGTATTAAGGAAGTTTTAATCATCACTACACCCGAGGACAATGATCAATTTAAAAGATTATTGGGAGATGGTTCCGAGATAGGTTGTAAGTTTAGTTATGCAGTGCAAGCGGTTCCGAATGGATTAGCGCAAGCGTTTGTCATAGGTGCTGATTTTGTTGGAAATGATAAAGTGGCGTTGGTATTAGGAGATAATATATTTTATGGTGCAGGCTTTAGTAAATTGGTACAGTCCTTTAACGATGTGGATGGGGCAGCTGTATTCGCTTATGAAGTAAATGATCCTGAACGTTATGGTGTGGTTGAATTTGATGAAAATAATAATGCTTTGTCATTAGAAGAAAAGCCAAAAGCGCCAAAGTCAAATTTTGCGGTGCCTGGTTTGTATTTTTATGATAATCAAGTGGTTGAAATTGCTAAGAATATTCCCGCTTCTCCAAGAGGTGAGTATGAAATTACTGATGTCAATAAAGTATATCTAGAACGTAAAAAATTACAAGTAGGTATCATGAATCGTGGTACTGCCTGGTTGGATACCGGCACTTTTGAATCCCTAGCTGACGCATGTGAATTTGTACGTGTTATTGAAAAACGTCAAAGTCAAAAGATAGGCTGTATTGAAGAAGTAGCCTTTAGAATGGGCTTTATTGATAAGGCGCAATTATTGGTTTTGGCAGATAAATATGCTAAAAGTGGGTATGGGGAATATTTGAGAAATTTAAAGAAGTAGTTGGGGAAATAAGGGAGTAATTAAGCTTCTTAGGTCACAGCATCAGCCTTCTTGTGTCAGTATAAATTACATTTTTCATCAAACAATGAACAATTTTTAAAAATCATTGTTTATATAGCATGTCAAGTTATTCCATCAAGGATTTAGAACAGGTTACGGGAATTAAAGCTCATACAATTCGTATTTGGGAGCAGCGCTATAATTTTTTACAGCCATCGCGTACCGAAACCAATATACGTTCCTATAGTTCTGAGGAATTGAAGACCATCTTGAACGTTTCCTTATTAAATAAATATGGGTTTAAAATTTCCCATATTGATAAAATGTCGGCCGAACAAATAGAGGAAAAAATTCTTTCCTTGAACCAAATTGATGCGATTAGGGAAAGGGTAGTGAATGTATTAATTAAGGAAATGGTTTCCTTGAACATGCATGCTTTTGAAAAACAATTAGATTTATATTCTGGACAGAAAGGTGTTGACAAGACGATTACAGAAATTGTATTTCCATTTTTAGAGAGAGTTGGTATTTTATGGATGACCAATCATATAAATCCAGCACAGGAGCATTTGGCAACCAATCTATTAAGGCAAAAAATAATTTTAGGAATTGAAAGACTGCCTGCAGTTTCAGAGCATAATAAGAGCGTTATTTTATTTATGCCTGAGGGGGAGTATCATGAAATTGGCTTGTTGTTTGTATACTTCTTATTAAAACAAGAAGGGATCTATGTTAATTATTTAGGAGCGAATGTTCCAATGAAAGACCTTGTTTATTTAACTGCCGTTAAGAAGCCTAACTATGTATTTTGTCATTTAACATCCCCGTCAAAAGTGTTTAAAATTGATCGTTTTCTAACACAGATAGGTCAAGTAAGCAATACAACCCCCGTGATGCTATCGGGATTGTTCATGAAGGATTATAAAGGAAAACTTTCCGAGAATATTGCAGTCAAAAAAAGCCTTGCTGAAGTGATTCAACTTATTCAAGCTATCTAATACAATTCCCTTAGTCTTCTTTTTTCAAAAACTTTCATATAATTGTATATTAACTATATAAACATTATATAAATAATATATATCTAATTTACATCACGCTATTTTTTCATTTTGTTTAATATTATTTAAAAAAAATTAAACAAAATAATTGCTAAAGTCATATTTTTGTTTAACTTTATACATTAAATGTTAAACATAATAATATGTCAACCGCAGAATTTACACTCTTACTAACTGAAAATGCTGATTTTTTAAAGCCTTTTGCTATTAATTTGACGAAGGATCATGAATCTGCAAAGGATTTATTTCAAGATACTTTATTTAGGGCTTTGTCCAATAAGGACAAGTACAATGTTGGTACAAATATTAAGGCATGGTTATATACAATCATGCGTAATATTTTCATCAATGATTATCGACGTAAGGCAAAGCAAGCCACAGTTTTGGATAATAGTCCGAATGATTTTTTGATTGATCAAACCAGGGTCAAGGTGTTAAATGATGGCGTAACAAATTTGAATTTAAAAGAGGTAAATAAAATGATTTATGATCTACCAGATTTGTTTAGAACCCCATTTATTTTGTATTTTGAAGGCTATAAATACAATGAAATATCAGATGCGTTAAATGAACCGCTTGGTACTATTAAAAGTAGAATTCACTTTGCGCGAAAGATATTGAAACAAAAAATAGAGCGATATTAATCAATGATAACGAAATCCAATAAAGCATTAGTGATCGGTGCCGGTTTTGCAGGCTTATCTGCTGCTTCTTTTTTAGCAAAAAAAGGTTGGGACGTAACTATCGTTGAAAAAAATGAAATGGCTGGTGGGCGTGCACGAAAATTTGAAGCGGAAGGATTTACATTTGATATGGGCCCCAGTTGGTATTGGATGCCTGATGTATTTGAAAAATATTTCGGTTCTTTTGGAAAAAAAGTTTCCGATTTTTATGAATTACAAAGATTAGATCCTTCCTATCGAGTTTATTTTGAAAAAGCAACTTGGGATTTGCCTGCAAACTATGAGGCGTTAAAAAACTTATTTGAATCCATAGAGCCGGGTTCGGCTAATGCTTTAGATTTATTTTTAGCAGAAGCAAAATACAAATATGAAGTGGGTGTAGGTAAATTAGTTTATCAGCCAAGTTTATCCATTACTGAGTTTATTGATTTTGAATTAATTAAAGGCGTATTTAAGTTGGATGTTTTTCAGTCCATGAAAACGCATATTGCTCGATACTTTAAGCACCCTTATATTCAGTTTTTAATGGAGTTCCCTGTCTTGTTTTTAGGGGCCTTACCTGAAAATACGCCAGCATTATATAGCTTAATGAACTATGCAGATATCAAGGGAGGCACCTGGTATCCTCAGCATGGCATGTATAGTATTGTGGAAGCGATGGTTAAAGTAGCCAAATCATTGGGTGTGCAATTTAAACTAGGAGAAGAGGTAATGCAAATTGTGGTAGAAAACGGAATTGCAACTAAGGTTATTTCAAAAGTGAATGAAACAGGGATGCAGGAAGATTATTCATTTGATGTATTAATTGGTGCCGGCGATTATCATCATATTGAAACTAAGTTGTTGGAAAAAAAATACCAAAGTTATTCCGCAAAATATTGGGACAGTCGCGTTTTGGCACCAAGTTCGCTATTGTATTATGTAGGGCTAAATAAAAAATTGAAGGGGGTTACGCATCATTCCTTATTTTTTGATTCTGATTTTTCAGTGCATGGAAGTGAAATATATAGTAACCCAATGTGGCCATCTAATCCGCTATTTTATGCCAGTGTGCCTTCTGTTACGGATCCTACTGTTGCTCCAGTTGGATGTGAAAATTTATTTTTACTCATTCCAATAGCAGCTGGATTGGAGGGAGATACAGCGGATGTTCGGGAAAAATATTTCAATTTGATTATTGAGCGATTAGAAAAAAAATGGGGGCAAACAATCACTGATGCCATCGTATATAAGCGTTCATACGCAGTAGCTGATTTTAAGAATGATTATCACTCATTTAAAGGGAATGCATACGGATTAGCAAATACATTACTTCAAACCGCATTTTTAAAGCCAAGTTGTAAAAGTAAAAAAATAAATAATTTATATTACACTGGTCAATTAACGGTACCTGGCCCAGGGGTGCCGCCAAGTTTAATTAGTGGGGAAGTAGTAGCGAATTTAATATGCAAACATTATAATAAACTATAACAATTATGTCAACTTTAAACTTGTATGATCAAGCTACGGCCTATAGTAGTAAGTATACAACCTTAATGTATAGTTCAAGTTTTTCTTCTGCGATAAAGTTATTGCATAAGGATTTGAGACAACCTATATTTGATATATATGGTTTTGTTCGATTTGCAGATGAAATTGTAGATACTTTTCATGATTATGATAAAGTTGCCCTATTGCAACAATTCAAATTGGATACTTATCAGGCTTTATCCCAGGGGATCAGTATGAATCCTATTTTACATAGGTTTCAATTAACTTTTAATAAATATAAAATTGACACTGCACTATTAGATGCATTTTTATTGAGTATGGAAATGGATTTATCTAAACAGCAGTATGATGATCAAACTTATAACACCTATATCTATGGTAGTGCTGAAGTGGTTGGTTTAATGTGTTTGTACATATTTTGCGAGGGCAATCAATCGCAATTTGAAGAATTAAAGCCGTCGGCACAAAGTTTGGGAGCCGCATTTCAAAAAGTTAATTTTTTAAGGGATATCAAGGCAGATTTTGAAGGTTTGGATAGAATGTATTTCCCTAATTGTGATTTTTCTAATTTTTCACAAGCAGACAAAGATAAAATTGAGGAGGATATTCAAAATGATTTTTCAATTGCACTTGCAGGTATTAAGCACTTGCCATTAAAGGCGCGTTTTGGGGTATATGTCGCTTTTAAATATTATTACTCGTTATTTAAAAAAATAAAAAAAGTACACCCGCATTCTATTTTGAAAACAAGGATTAGAATTCCTGATTATGGAAAAATTTTCATTCTAGCCAAGGCAAGTATTCGTAGTCAATTAAATTTATTTTAAAAAATTCAATAAGTGGAGCAAGTTATATTAGTAGATGTGGATGATTGTGAGATTGGTGTCATGGAAAAAATGGAAGCGCACAAGCAAGCTGTTTTACATCGCGCTTTTAGTGTTTTTTTATTTAATCCACAGGGCAAAATGTTGTTACAACAAAGGGCTTTAACCAAATACCATAGTGCAGGTTTATGGACCAATACCTGTTGTAGCCATCCACGACCAGGGGAGACACTGGATGATGCGGTTACAAGAAGATTAATGGAAGAGATGGGTATTACCGCAAAAGTTTCAAAAGCTTTTGATTTTATATATCAGGCGGAATTGCCTGATCATTTAAACGAACACGAGTTTGATCATGTTTTTATTGGAAATTATGATGACGAAGTGCGCCCTAATCATTTAGAAGTAGCTAATTTTGTATACCAAAGTATTGAAGAGGTTGCCGCCAATTTACAATCACACCCTGAAAAGTACACCGTATGGTTTAAAATTGCTTTTCCAAAAGTGGTCGAGTGGTATCAATCTAATTCTTCATTAAGTTAAAATATATTTTTATGAGTTTTTTATTTGTAATGTTATTGACATTTTTAGTAATGGAAGGAATTACATGGTTAACGCATAAGTATGTTATGCATGGATTTTTATGGGTATTGCATGAGGATCATCACCAACCAACCGGCCATATATTTGAAAAAAATGACGCATTTTTTTTAATTTTTGCTATCCCAAGCATGCTATGTATCTTTTTCGGCACATTTAAAAATATGCCATGGTTAGCGGGTTTAGGAACTGGTGTTGCCATGTATGGGTTTGCTTATTTTGTAGTACATGAAGTGATTATTCACCAAAGAATCAAATGGTTTACGCGTTCCAATATCCGTTATATTAAAGTATTGCGATGGGCACATAAAATGCATCATAAACATTTAGACAAGCATGAAGGTGAAAGTTTTGGCATGTTATATGTTTCAAAAAAATATTGGGACAAAGTTAAGCGCGATGAAGCAATACAAAATAATGGATAATTATTTATGAGTAATGCAATTTCGCCCAACCCTGCTGCGTTAACCTATGATTATATTATCGCAGGAGCCGGAGGTGCTGGATTATCCTTATTGCATTACCTAATAGCGTCTCCTGTTTTATCTAATCAACAAATTTTAGTGATTGATCAGTCATTGCAAAAAACCAATGATCGTACTTGGTGTTTTTGGGAGATGGGTACTCATGAGTTTGAATCATTGGTGCATCATCGTTGGGATGCCATTTCGATCCATGCGGAATCCTTTTCAAAAGAATTACCTACATCCCCTTTTTTATATAAAATGATACAAGGGATTGATTTTTATAATTATGTAATGACTGCTGCTAAATTAAAGCCAAACGTTCATTGGGTGGAAGCAGCAATTTCAAACATTACAGAAACTAATGTTGACCATACACATAAGGAAGTGTTACTCGAGTGGGAGGGTGGATTTGCCAAAGGAAAGATGGTATTTACAAGCATACTCCCTTTTCAAATGAATAATTTACTAAGTGCAACTAAATACGATTCAGTTAAAAAGTCGGCTACGCAATTGCCTTTTTTATGGCAACACTTCAAAGGAAGAACTGTTACTTTTAATCAACCAGTATTTAATCAAAAAGTGGCTAGGTTAATGGATTTTAATGTGCCACAACATGGGGCCACTGCATTTATGTATTTATTGCCAATCAACGAGATGCAGGCATTGGTAGAATATACCTTGTTCTCTGATCAAATATTAGAAATCTCCGAGTATGATAAAGTGTTAAATGAATATTTAGCAAAGCATTATCCTGATTATACATATACGATACAACATGAGGAGATAGGTGCAATCCCGATGACCCAACAAGTTTTTTCAAATTATAAAGCACCTATTTATCCTATTGGCGCTTTAGGTTTAGCGATTAAAGCAAGCACTGGATATGCATTTCAGTTTATTCAGCAACAATGTAAAAGTATTGTTGCGCAATTAGAAAAAGGGTCTGCAATAAAAACGAATGTTCATAATACCAGACATCGTTTTTATGATGCTGTTTTATTGCATATTTTATATTATCACAAAATGGAAGGTGCGGAAATATTTAAAAGAATTTTTGCCAAAAATGAAGCTGCTACAGTTTTTAAATTCCTTTCCAATACGTCTAGCTTATGGGAGGATATTCAAATCATGCGATCCCTACCCACCCGTATATTTTTACCCGCAGTTTTTATTTTACTAATTTTGCGCTATGGCCTTGTAGTATAACGGATAGTACATGAGTTTCCGAAACTCCAAATCCAAGTTCGATCCTTGGCGAGGCCACAAATCCTTTCAACGTAGTTGAAAGGATTTTTTATTAAAGAGTAAATCAAGCTTGCTTGAATTTACGAAGAAATAAAAAATCCCAACAGTACCGAGCATCGGGGCTGTTGAAAAGGTTTGAGTAAGTCCAGATTTTAATTTATTTTGTTTTAAATTAGTAGTTATGAAAAAGCACCTGCTATTATTATTTACATATCTTTTGTCATTCCAGTTGACACAAAGTCAAGCTCCAGTTGTACATCTGCAAACGGATGTATTAGTCATTGGCGGAACGGCGAGTGGTATTAGCGCGGGAATTCAATCCGCAAGATTAGGGGTGAACACTTTAGTAGTTGAAGAAACGCCTTGGCTCGGCGGTATGTTAACGTCGGCAGGGGTGCCTGCATTTGATGGGAACAATGCGATGCCTGCAGGATTATTTGGTGAATTTCGACAACACTTATATGATTATTATGGGGGCGCAAATGCAGTTTCAACGGGTTGGGTTAGTAATACTTTATTTGAACCACATATTGGAGATAGTATTTTCAAATCAATGGCGCGTAAGGAGCAGCTTTTAACAGTAAAATATAATTACCAATTCATAAGCGTTATTAAAAATGGTACTACAATTACTGGTGCAGAATTCTATGAAATATATACGGGTGCTAAATTATTAGTAAAAGCCAAAAGGGTTATTGATGCTACCGAGTTAGGAGATGGCTTGGCTTCAGCCAAAGTCCCTTATGACCTTGGTATGGAATCCAATGATATTACCGGTGAGCAGGTAAATTTAGCCGGTGCCAATGACATCATACAGGATATCACCTATGTGGGTATTTTAAAAGATTACGGTTCTCCGCAACCGTTGATTGCCAGGCCGATAAACTATGATTCCACCGAATTTGATGGAAGTAATACCTCTTTTTATAAAGATACCAGCCGTAAACGTCCTTCGGTAGATGCAAAAAAAATGTTAGAATACGGGAAGCTACCCAATAATAAATACATGCTCAACTGGCCCATTTATGGTAATGATATTTATTTGAATGTAGTGGAGAAAACACCAAAGCAAAGGGAGGCATTACTTGAACAAGCGAAGCAACAAACACTAAGATTTGTTTATTTTATACAAAAGGATTTAGGTTTTAATCATTTGGCATTAGCCAATGATGAATTTCCAACCAAGGATAAATTAGCACTATATCCTTATCATCGAGAATCTCGACGGATGCATGGTATGGTGCGTATGTTGGTGCAACATATATCTAAACCATTTGACACCCAGTTGACCATCACCATAAAAAAAATAGTGCTGCACCACAACATTTAGAATTTTTCCCGGTCCCTTCTTTTAATATTCCATTGGGGTCTTTAATTCCAGCATCGGTAAATAATTTTATTGTTGCTGAAAAATCAATAAGTATTTCAAATATTGTCAATGGCACTACAAGGCTCCAACCCTGTGTCATGCAGATAGGGCAAGCAGCAGGATTATTGGCTGCATTAAGTAGTAAGAATAATATAGATCCAAAAAATATTTCAGTACGTCAAGTACAACAAGCTTTATTGGATGCGAACGGATATATCATGCCCTATAAGGATGTGACCCAAAAGGATCGTTATTTTAAAGCCATACAAAAAATAGGCGCTACCGGCTTATTACGTGGTGTGGGTGTGCCAACCGGATGGGCAAATGCAACTTATTTTAATCCCAATGAGAAAGTGAAATTGGATGAATTTTCAATTGCATGGAATAAAAAATTTGCATCTCAATCTTTGAAAAGCGGCAATGACTTAACTATTAGTGATGCGTTATTTGTTGCAGCTAAATTATCAAATACCTCCGTAGAAAAAATAAAAAGCAGTTTTGAGTTAAAATGGAAATCAATCGGGCTAGAAAATTTTGATTTGCAAAGACCTATTTTGCGCTTCGAAATAGCTGCAATTTTAGATCAATACGATGTATTCAATATTTTTGATGTTGATATTTGTGGGAAATATAAAAAGTAACACTACGATTTTCCAGGTGTTAGCTTTTGAATGTAAGTTTTATTGAATTGGTAACTTACAGTAAGTTTAAAATTTCTAATGTTATTTATGCTGTAGCTGTCAATGATAAAATTGGTTCCTTCTGTATGTCCTTTATATTTTGTTAATCCAAATGGATCACTAGCAGCCACCGTCACATTAAACTTTTTATTCATTAATTTTCGTTGTACACTAAAATACATACTGATATTACTTCTTGATATTCCTTGTGGCGTTGCGTAGCTGTTGTATTTGTTGCTTGCTTCAATAGTAGTAAGATTATTGGGCATAAAGCTGTAGTTGAGTCCGGTATAATAGGAACCACCATCCATATACTTAAACTTTATTTTATCAATTGGACTGTATTTGTTGTAATGAACGCCAGTACTCAAATTAACTTTAAACTTTTTTGTGATGGTAATACCTGACCATAAATTAACATGATATTCTTCCTGATCAGAAATGTTTTGGTAAGTGGTTTGTGTTTTGCCAGTAGCCACTAAAGTACGCACTGTTGTAAATACTTCTTTTACTTTATTATAACCTACACTCCCATTGATATTTAATTTATTACTGTTATAACCCAAATTATACTCAAAATTTTGTGTTAATGTGGGTTTGATGAATGGGTTACCAAAGCGCACATTATATGCGTCCGTGTAGTCAATATTTGGGTTTAATTCAATGATGGTAGGCCTTCTTATTGTTTCTCTTATGGTAATTGTGCTATTTAGTTTACTATTAAATTCCTTCCTAAATGAGATATTCGGCAAAAAGCGCCAATAGTCATTGCTTGTATTTTGTGTTGCTCCTTTTAAAAAATGAAAACTAGTTATTGCATATTCTGCTTGCTCCCCAAATGATATTCTCCATCCTTTATTTAAAATAAAAGTAATACCCATACGACTTGTTGCCAAGCTTTGATTAAATTTAAAGTTACTACTCAGTAAATCATTATAGTTTAAGCTATTTGTGGTTTTATTGAAATAGGAAGCATCTAAAATGGTATGATCATCATCGTTGGTAAAATTAACTCCGGTATTTAGGAGAATCTTTTCATTTTTAACCAATGGCTTACTATAATTTATTCTTATATAATAGGAGGTAGTATAATTATCAACAAATTGATTTTGTAAAGAATCTTGACCACTGGGCGTTAAGTCATTTAAAAGATATTGTTGATAAAATTCTTTATCATTCACCCCTTTGCCAAAATTAAGTCCAGTATGAATATTTAATTTTTCACTCTTTTGTTTTGCGCCTTTCCAATTATAGGAGCCAGAAAATCCATGATTATAAGTATTCCCATCGTAATTCACTGTTCTTTTATTCGCTTTCCATACCTGTAAATTATTATTCAAATTGGTATATTCTGAATTAGTCACATTATCAATATTGCTT
Source organism: Chitinophagia bacterium (assembly GCA_009920495.1). Lineage (GTDB taxonomy): Bacteria > Bacteroidota > Bacteroidia > Chitinophagales > Chitinophagaceae > Sediminibacterium. Next base: position 269 of record RFZW01000048.1, on the reverse strand, counting down.
ATGATACCCTGGTAAACAAGCTCAATATTTTTTTGTTTGTTAATATCAATATTGGATTCCAGTCGGAAAGTTGGGCTGGATGTTTTATTGTCGTAATTGCTTTTGGTATATAGGTAATTACTTGAATCAGCATAGAGATTCTGTCTCGTAGATCTTGAATTTCCAATAACATTATAATTACTCAAATTGATGTGTCCATTAAAAGTTATCTTTTTTGATTTATAACTTAAATAAGTGCCACCTGATTTTTGACCATTGGTACCTGCACT
>RFZW01000047.1 GCA_009920495.1 Chitinophagia bacterium | reverse complement strand
TAGTATTGGTGATGCATTGGTGAATTTGGGTCAAAAGGATTTATTAATTGATACCCAAGGTAACTGGGGTGATGTGCGCACCGGTGATGATGCGGCTGCGGCTAGATATATTGAAGCAAGATTGAGCAAGTTTGCATTAGAGGTGGCCTTTAATCCTAAAACCACATCCTGGACTTTAAGTTACGATGGTCGTAAGCAAGAGCCCATTACTTTACCTATGAAGTTTCCATTGTTATTAGCACAGGGCGCTGATGGTATTGCGGTTGGGTTGTCTACTAAAATATTACCGCATAATTTTTGTGAAATTATTGAAGCTTCCATTAAGCATTTGCGTGGTAAAAAGTTTGAACTATTACCCGATTTCCAAACCAAGGGTAAAATGGATGCGTCAAATTATAATGACGGAAAACGTGGTGGAAAAATTAGAGTGCGTGCAACCATTGAGGAATTGGATAAAAAAACTTTACTCATCAAGGATGTACCCTATAGCGTAACTACCACCCAATTAATGGAAAGTATTACCAAGGCCAATGATCAGGGTAAAATAAAGATCAAAAAAGTAACTGATGTTACTGCCGCTGATGTTGAAATTCAAATTGATTTGGCCACTGGTATATCTCCTGATATCACCATTGATGCGTTGTATGCTTTTACCGATTGTGAAATTAGTATTTCGCCCAATGTGTGTGTGATTGTAAATAATCGACCTCAATTTATTGGCGCTTCTGATTTGTTAAGGCATTCTGTAGATCATACGAAAGGTTTGTTGCAAGCGGAATTGCAAATATTACTAAAGGAGTTAGAAGATAAATGGCATTTTACTAGTTTGGAGAAAATATTTTTTGAAGAAAAAATATACAAAGAGTTAGAGAAAAAACATATGACCTGGGATAAGGTGATTGATGCGATTGATGATGCATTTACTCCCTTTAAAAAGAAGTTTAAAAAACCCATTGAACGTACTGATCTATTAAAACTAACGGACAAACCCGTTCGTCGTATTTATAAATTAGATATCGATGACTTAATTGCACAAATAAAAGGTATTGAGGATGAAATTAAAGAAGTAAAAAATAACTTGGCTAATTTGACCGATTATGCGGTCAATTATTATGAGGGGTTACTAAAAAAATATGGCAAGGGTAAGGAGCGTAAAACAGAAATAAAAGAATTTGATACCATACAAGTGAAGCATGTTGCCATTGCTAATACTAAATTATACATTAATCGTGCCGAAGGTTTTGTGGGTACCAGCTTGAAGAAGGATGAATTTCTATGTGACTGTACCGACTACGATGATATCATTGCATTTGCGAAGTCTGGTATCATGAAAGTGGTTAAAGTATCTGACAAAGTATTTATAGGTAAGGATATTCTACATGCAGCTGTATTCCAGAAAAACGATGAGCGAACTACTTACAATATGATGTATGTGGATGGTGCTACTGGAATTAGTTATGCCAAAAGATTTAACGTGACAGGTATCACAAGAGACAAAGAATATCCTTTGACAAAATCAGCAGATAAATCCAGGGTGCATTATTTATCTGTGAATGCAAATGGAGAAGCAGAGTCGGTAAAAATTATTTTAAGTCCTAATTGTACTGCACGTATCAAAGAGCTTGAATTTTATTTTGACGAATTGGAAGTGAAGGGCAGAAGTAGTGTGGGTAATCAAATAACCAAATATCCCATCAAGTCCGTAAAATTGAAGGAAGCGGGTAAAAGCACGCTTTTGGGTCGCAAATTATGGTTTGATGATAAGTTTGGTCGCTTTAATATGGAGGAAAAGGGTATTTATTTAGGTACCTTTGAGGACGAGAAGGTTTTGGTGGTAACCAGTGATGGTAATTATGAAGTAACTGATACGGAACCAACCCAACGTTTTGATCCAGAAAAAGTAGTGTTCATTGAAAAGTTTAATCCTGAAAAAATTATTACTGCAGTATATCTTGATAAAGAAAAATTGCAGTTCAATATCAAAAGGTTTAAAATAGAAACTACTACTTTAAAAACACCTTTTACTTTTATCAAGGAAGGTAATGGGAATTATTTGGAAACAATTACTACCGCAGAGGATCCAATATTAGTAGTGCATACTGGTAGAGGCGCGCAAGTAAGAAAAGCCAAATTTAAGGTGAGCAAAATGGTGGATATTATGGGTTGGAAAGCCATTGGAACTAAATTGGTTGATTTTACGAAGTCAGTGGAAATGGAATGGGAAAAAAAAGCGGGCAGTAAAACGGATGAACAACAACCTGAATTATTTTAATATTATAAATAAAAACTTATGTCAACTGTTAATGTAGGTCAATTTAATCTCCTACGCGTGGACCGAAAGGTTGACTTTGGATTTTATATGGATGATGGTGAAGAGGGTATCCTGCTTCCCAAAAGATTCGTGCCTTCGGGGTTACAAATTGGGGATACCATTAGTGTTTTCATTTACCATGATTCAGATAATCGCTTAGTAGCGACTACACAGGAACCTTTTGCAGTGGTGGGTGAAATTGCTGCATTAAAAGTAGTCGATGTAACCAAGCAAGGGGTGTTTATGGATTGGGGATTGATGAAGGATTTATTTGTCCCAGTTTCGCAACAACTTTCAAGTATGCGTTTGGGTGGCAAGTATTTAGTAAAATTGTATATTGACAAACAAACAGGACGCGTTGCTGCTACTGAAAAAATTAATAAGAGAAGGTAATAAATTAGATATTGGTATTGGCAAGCAGGGTGTTGAAAAATTAGATGATGATAAATCAACGATTGTTAGATTGTTAAAATCACATGGCAATTTTTTACCTTACCATGACAAATCTAATCCTGATGAAATTTATGCTTTTTTTGGAATGAGTAAAAAGGCATTTAAAATGAATGTGGGCATTTTGTACAAAAGCAAAAGAATCACTATTGAAGCAGAAGGAATCCGATTATTACCAGAAGTGGAAGTAGCACCTGATGCACCAGTAGTAGATGAGATCGCAGAATAGATTTTAATTTATTTATAAATTATTTCAAGCATGCTTAACGAAGTTTATATCATTTCGGCTGTGAGAACACCCATTGGTTCCTTTGGCGGTAGCTTGCGTAGTTTAAGTGCTACTGAATTAGGGGCTATTGCAATTAAAGGGGCATTAGAAAAGTCGGGGGTAAATCCGCAAATAATTGATGAAGTAATCATGGGTTGTGTGATACAAGCAGGGTTGGGTCAAGCGCCAGCAAGACAAGCTGCAATTAAAGCGGGGCTTTCAAATAATGTCATTTGTACTACAATTAATAAGGTTTGTGCAAGTGGAATGAAATCAGTAGCAATTGCTGCACAAAATATTATACTAGGTGATGCGGATGTGATTATTGCAGGCGGTATGGAAAGTATGAGTAATGTCCCTTTTTATAATATGCAACAAAGGTGGGGCAATAAATATGGGGATGTAAGTTTGCTGGATGGCTTAGCGAAAGATGGATTAACTGATGTGTATGATAATATAGCCATGGGTAATTTTGCTGATAGTTGTGCGAAACAAAATAATATATCAAGACAGGAGCAAGATAATTTTGCGATTCAAAGTTATAAAAAATCACAATCAGCATCAGAGCAAGGTTTTTTTAAGCAGGAAATAATACCGGTGGTCATTCTGCAAAAAAAAGGAGATCCAACTAGTATAGATAAGGATGAAGAACCTTATAAAGTAAATTTTGATAAAATTGCACAATTAAATGCTGCATTTAGTAAAGAGGGAACAGTGACTGCAGCCAATGCTTCAACTATGAATGATGGCGCAGCCGCATTGTTGTTGATGAGTAAAAAGAAAGCAAATGAATTGGGATTAAAACCAATCGCAATCATTAAAGGGTTTGCTGATGCGGAGCAAGACCCTCGATTGTTTACAACGACTCCTGCCTTGGCTTTGCCAAAAGCATTGGCGAAAGCGGGTATTGAAAAAGAGGCAATTTCTTATTTTGAATTTAATGAAGCTTTTTCAGTAGTAGGTTTGGTGAATACTTCCTTATTAAAAATAGACCCAACTAAAGTAAATGTACATGGAGGTGCAGTATCCTTAGGTCATCCATTAGGATCTAGTGGCGCGCGTATCTTGGTTACCCTTATTCATATTTTACAAAAAAATAAAGCACAATTTGGTGCAGCTGCTATTTGCAATGGGGGTGGAGGCGCAAGTGCAATGGTGATTGAAAGTTGCTAGTTTCTTATTAAATCGCAGCTTGTTCTAGAATTTCTTCCATTTGAATACCACCATGGCTTTCATCATAAGTGCATTCGCCATTTTTGATTAATAAAATCTGTGGTGATTCATGGTAAACACTAAATTTTTCAGCAATTGCATTGGAGATGGGTCTGTAATTCAACAAGTCTAAATAGTAGAATTGGATGGAGTCAGGGGCTTCGGATCTTTCCATTCTTGCCAAAGCCATTTTGCTAATGCTGCAGGTGGTGCTATGTTTAAGTATGACTTGTGGTGAAGTAAAGGATTGATCTTTTATCGTTTCCAGCTGATTTAGGTCGGTTAACGGTATCCAGTTCATCATAATTTTAAGTTTTGCACCACAAATTTACTTAATTTACTCGAGTTATATTAGGGCATTTTTACACCTAATTACACCATTTGTTTAATTAACTTTGATGCATAATAAAAAATATGAATTTACAATTAACAAAGCCAATTGTTTTTATTGATCTTGAAACAACTGGAATAAATGTGAGCTTGGATAAAATTGTGGAAATAGCCCTGGTAAAAATCATGCCAGACGGTACAAAGCAAGTGAAACGTAAATTAGTTAATCCTGAGATGCACATACCAGAACAAGTGACTGCTATTCATGGTATTTCAGATGAAATGGTAAAGGATGCACCGAACTTTAAGCAAATTGCCAATGAAATTAAGCAATTCATAGAGGGTGCTGATTTAGGCGGCTATAACAGTAATCGGTTTGACATACCTATGTTAAATGAGGAGTTTTTAAGGGCTGGTATTTCAGCTGATATGGAAAGTAGGCAATTATTGGATGTTCAGAAGGTTTTCCATAAAATGGAACAACGGACCTTAACTGCTGCTTATAAGTTTTATTGTAATAAGAATTTGGAGGATGCACATACCGCCGAAGCGGATGCCATGGCCACCTGGGAAGTACTAGAAGCACAACAGGTCGATTTATTATGGAAAATGGGGTAGAAATATTTAATTTCGGCAAGCACAAAGGTAAATCCGTAGTCCAGGTGCTTAAAGATGAGCCCCAATATTATGATTGGATGATGAAGGGTGATTTTGCTTTACACACCAAACAAAAACTTACGGAAATACTCAACCGCAGTATTTTAAAAAAATAATTACTTATAACATCCTTACCCCCGAATTGAAAAAATTAGTCATCATACCCACCTACAATGAAAAGGAGAATATTGCTTCTATCATTGAAACAGTTGTAGGATTTGCAGCTGAATATGATGTATTAGTTGTTGATGATGGATCTCCAGATGGTACTTCGGAAATAGTGGAAGGATTAATGCCCAAACATATTGGACGCATTTTTATTGAAAAAAGAGCGGGTAAATTAGGTTTAGGCACCGCCTATATTCATGGTTTTTTATGGGCTTTGAAAAGAAATTATGATTTGATTTTTGAAATGGATGCCGATTTTTCACATAGTCCTTATGATTTAGATAGATTAGCCGAAGCTTGCATGAATGGTGCAGATATGTCAGTTGGAAGTAGGTACGTCAAAGGGGGAAGTACTGAAAACTGGCCATTAGACCGTCAAATTTATTCCATTGGCGGATCTGCATATACGAGGTTAATTACTGGGATTCCGGTCAAGGATCCAACTGCTGGTTTTGTCTGCTATAAACGAAAAGTGTTAGATGCAATAAATTTAAGCACCATCAATTTTATAGGCTACGCATTTCAGATTGAGATGAAATTTGCAGCTTGGAAATTAGGATTTATCATTAAGGAAGTGCCCATCAAATTTGTCGATCGAAAAATAGGCGCTAGTAAAATGACCAAGGGTATTATTAAAGAAGCCATTTTAGGCGTTTTAAATATGCAATGGCAATCGAGTACAGGCAAATTCATTAAAATCATAAAGCGCATTCGTGTCAACTTTTAAAAAGGCTTTACTTCAATTACATGTTTTTGTTTTCTTGGCAGGTCTAACAGGGCCTTTGGGCTTCTTAATTCAATTAAATGGTCTGATGTTGGTTTTTTATAGAATGTTACTTGCTTCTATTGTATTATTATTCATTTATTTCTTTACGCAGCAGAAGCTTACTTATAATTTTGCAACAAAATTTAAATTAATTGGCATTGGTGCAATCATTGCCCTTCATTGGGTTTGCTTTTATGGAAGTATTAAATTAGCTAATGTGTCTATTGCACTTGTTTGTTTTTCTAGTACGAGCATGTTCACTTCCCTAATTGAGCCCTTGGCTAAAAAAGTTAGCATCAAGTGGCGTGATATTTTTATTGGGGCACTTAGTTTTATAGGGATACTATTGATATTCCATTTTGATACCAAATTCAGAACTGGGATTATTGTTGGATTATTTTCAGCGCTATTGGCTTCTATATTTTCAGTTATCAATAAAGGGGTCACCAATAATGTGGATACCTTCTCCATACAATTTTATGAAATGATGGGAGGGGTATTTTTTTTAACCTTAGTTATATTAGGATCAGTGGGATTCAACCAAAATCAATTTGTTTTACCTAATTGGAATGATTGGATTTGGCTTGTTGTTTTAGCACTCGCATGTACGGTTTGGGCGAATCATTTAATGTTATCCTCTTTAAAACATATTAGTGCCTTTACTTTAAATGTCACTTTAAATTTAGAGCCTGTATATGGTATCATTCTTGCTTTTGTTTTATTTAAGGAACAAAAGCAATTGGGCGGAAGTTTTTACATTGGACTTAGCTTAATAGCATTATCTGTTCTTATTCAGATGTTAAGAATTGTAAAACAAAATAAAGTCAGTTCGCAAGCTTAAAATTCTAATATAAATCCAATCGTAGGTGTTATAAAAACCGAGTTATTGTCAAATAATTCTGGTATTGCATTGGAGCCATCTTTTTTTAATGCTTGTCCATCAGTAGTTTTGAAAACCCCATTATCGTTTGCGGTGAACACATAAAAAGGAGGGGCTACTGATGCAGCACCATACCAGTTTGTAATGTCTATGTAAAAATCCAATGTTGTTTTTTTGTAATTATATTTTTTATCAATCCGCATATCACTTGAATGAAATGCTTTATTTCTATTGGCATTTAATTTAGAATAATCTAATATTCCCACACCCAATGTGGCAAAATTTAGTTTACTGGCATTCATATCATAGGGTGTATAAGGTGCGCCACCTTGGTATCTATATTTAATACCAATTTCCCAGTTTCTATTCAGCTTATAGCCACCTGTTAAACTTAGTAAGTGGATATTTTCCCAGGAGCTTGCAATATATTTTCCAAGGTTATTGGTGTAGGAGCTTCTAAAAAAGCTATAACTAACTACACCAAACATTCTTTTGGTCAACTTTTGTTGCGCAAATAATTCAAAGCCATAACTTTTACCTAATCCATTGGTCGTAATATCTTCATTACCTAATATATTAAAATCGGCACCAAGGTTAGAAAGGCTAGTCCCTTTTTCAACACTAATTGGTACGTTTTTATATTTTTTATAATAAACTTCTGCAGTGAATCTTGTTGATTCGGATGGGATATATTCAAAGCCAGTAACATAATGTGTGCTTTGTATATAGTCTGCATCTTGATTTAAATATGCACCAGTCCCATTTTTAAAACCTAAAGCAGTATTGGGGGCTAACTTATAATAATTACCGATGGAGAAATTCCAGTTCACTTTATCTGATACTACCCAACTTAAACCAACCCTAGGTGATAGCTGACGCATTAATTGCGTTCCTTTGGTTGTAAATTCATTTCCATCAGTTCGAATACCTGCGCTAATACCTAATCGGTTATTAAAAGCTTTTTTTCCTAATTGAAAAAATGCACCATATTTATTATAGTTGAAATTGGAACTATATTTTATTTGGATGGCTGTTGGGGTTGGCCCTAGTGTATTATCATATTTTTCGCTAAGGTTATTAAGGTGGTTTCTGCTTATAGCTAAATTCCAAAATCCTTTATTGACTAATTTTTTTAATGAGGCACCAACAGTGTAGCTCCATTGGTTAATAGAAGGACCTGCTTTCAACGCATAAATTTTTTCAGGGGTGGCGTTTTTTGGTGCAGCAAATTTAAAATCGTCAATAGCACCAACCCCTAAAAATGTCAAAGTGGTTTTTGGGTCAATCACATGCGTAACTTTATATTGAAAATCCCAAAAATTCGGTCGGATAGGTAAGTCAATCACTTCAAACAAAAATTGTAAATAACTTCTTCTCACGGAAGCTAAAAAAGTTGTTTTGCCTGATTTGGATAATGGACCATCTAAAGTAGTCGCAAATTCAGTAGCGCCTAATCTTACATTTCCTTGTACTTTATCAGCATTGCCTCTTTTTTGTTTGAATTCAAATACGGAGGATAATGCATTGTCAAATTTTGCATCAAATGCAGATGAGGAAAGTTTGACTTCATCTATAAATGACACATTCAAAATACCTTGTGGACCACCCGCACTTCCTTGTGTGCTAAAGTGATTGATTACCGGAATTTCAACGCCGTCTAGGTAAAACACGTTTTCATTGGGTGCGCCACCTCTTACAATAATATCATTTCTAAATCCGGCGCCTGTACTTGCCGAACCAGTAACCCCTGGTAATGCCTGTACAACTTTGGAAATGTCAAAATTGCCTCCTGGATTTGATTTAATTTCTTCCGCAGTTAATTTTTGAACACTTAACGGGGTTTCTAGGGTAGCAGTTCGCACTGTTTTTCGGGTAGTGCTTACTTGCACTTCTTTTAAAACATTATCTGCAGGGAGTAATTCAATGGTATTATTGGTTTCATTTCCAACAGTGATAACCACATTAAATAAACTATAAGGCAAAGTACCTAATGAAGTAAAACTTACTTGGTACTGACCAGTGGGAATGCTTTTAAATTGGTATTTACCCAATGAATCAGTTACCGTTCCAAAATTGGTGTTGATCAGTTTTACATTGACCCCAGCAATAGGTTTTTGGGTATTTTTATCGATGACCCATCCTGAAAGCTTTCCGGTAGTTTGGGCTTGTGCAAAAATTGCTAAAAAAGTGGGCAAAATGAAGAGTAATCTGAATTTCATATTAAAAATAATGAGGATGTAAATTTATAACAATTATTTTGCCAAAATGTTGATGTATCTTAGAAATTCAAAAAAATAACATGAAGCAACTTTTTACGATTTTTTCTTTATTTATTTCGTTTTTTTCGTTTTCCCAAAAATTAGCGTTGGATCATTCGGTATATGATCAATGGGAATCCATCCGTGAAACTATTTGGCAACCACAAGGTCAGTTTATTTGTTATACTATTAACCCACAGGAAGGAGATGCGGTATTGATTGTAAAAAATATTACCTCAAAATCAGAAATCATTATTCCAAGAGGAGCACAACCTGTTTTCACGGAAGACGGGAATTATTTAATTGCTAAAATTAAACCCACATTCAATGAAACTAGAAAGGCGAAGATTGATAAAAAAAAGCCAGATGAAATGCCCAAAGATAGTTTGGTGATTTTATCATTGGCAACAGGTAAAATAAATAAAATTCCAACGGTAAAAAGTTTTCAAGTACCTGAATTTGGTAATGGTTTAATTGCTTATCTAATGGATCCCAAAAGTGACTTTAATAAGGAGGGCGCACCACTTTATTTTAGAGATTTGAATTCCGGCCAAGAAAGGGTTTTCAGTAATATCTCTCAATATTTAATCCATCCGAAAGGAGAAGGGGTGATGATGTACCAAGTTAGAACCAAACTAAAGGAAGCGAAAATATTTTTGAGTTCGATTGCTGATACCAATACCATCACATTAAACAGCCATTTTTATACAGCAACCAATTTTACTTGGGATGAACAAGGAAAGCAATTGGCTTATTTAGTTGAGCGAGATAGTGTCGACAAAGCATTACAAAAAAACTATACACTTGCTTATTATAACCACGAATTAGATTCGGCACATTTTGTTTTAAATCGAAACCATGATCAAATTCCCAAACAATACACAATAGGAGGTGATCGTAAAATTACATTTAGTAAATCTGGTGCGGTTATCTCCTTAGGTATTCAGCCCATACTTCCTATTAAAGACACTTCCTTGCCTGAATTTGACCGTGTAAGTGTTGATATATGGCATTATGCAGATCCTACATTACAAACAGTACAATTAAAAAATCTAGATGCGACACTTAAAAGCACTGAAGCTCTTTTATATCGTCCAGCAGACAATGGGGTTACTTATCTAGGAAAAATAAAAGACCGTGATTTATTAAAAACAATGGAAGGGGATGGTCGTTATACTTATGCTTTAATTGATTCAAATTACGTAATAGCGTCGCAATGGCAAGGGTTTTCGCAAAGGGACTTGTATGTCATAGATAATAATACAGGGAAAAATAAGCTGATTCAAAAAAATATAAAAGTAAGTCAGTTGTCTCCTTCCTATGATGGTCAAAGTTTGGTTTATTATGTGGAGGATCAAAAAAAATATAAATCTTATAATGCGGTATCAGGTGTTACGAAAAACATTTTAACAGATATTCCGTCGGCCTTATATGATGAGGAAAATGATGTGCCTGATGATCCTAATGCTTATGGGATTGCAAAATGGATGCAGGACAATAAGCATTTTTTAGTGTACGATAGATATGATATTTGGTTAGGTGATGCGGAGGGTAAATCGCCTTCTGTAAAATTAACCAACGGCCGTCAAAATAAAATAAGTTATCGTTTTGTTGAAACAGACAATGATCGCCAGTATTTAAATGGGGACGCAGTTATTTTATTGAGAACATTTAATGAAGTGGACAAATCAGAAGGGTTGGTTTCCTTGTCTTTAGGAACAAGAAAATTATTTACTATGAATCAGTTGCCAATGCATTTGACGACTATTGTAGCAGCAAAAAAATCAAATGATTTATTGGTGATGCAAGAAGATGAAAAACAATCGCCCAATTTGTATCATTATAGTTTTGATACCTTGAAGCAAAACCCGATAGCGCTTACACAAATCAACCCGCAACAAAGTAATTATAATTGGATGAGTTCGCAATTGGTGAAATGGAAGTCCTATACAGGCAAAACTGCAGAAGGTGTTTTGTATTTGCCGGAAAATTTTGATCCAAAAAAGAAGTATCCAATGATTGTTTATTTTTATGAGCGTAACAATCAATCCTTGCATAATTATTTACCACCAGCACCAACACCTTCCCGTTTAAATATTCCATTTTTTGCAAGTAGGGGGTATGTTGTTTTTGTACCGGATATTTGGTATACCAAAGGTTATCCTGGTCAAGGCGCCTACGATTATATTTTAAGTGGCGCAAGAGCCATGGTGCAAAAAGGATTTGTGGATAGTACTAAAATTGGCTTGCAAGGACAAAGTTGGGGTGGCTATCAAATTGCTTATTTAATTACAAAGACAAATTTGTTTGCTGCTGCATGGGCAGGCGCACCTGTGGTGAATATGACCAGTGCTTATGGTGGTATACGTTGGGGATCTGGTTTAAATAGACAGTTCCAATATGAAAAAACACAGAGTAGAATAGGCGCAAGTTTATGGGAGCGACCTGATTTATACATTAAAAACTCCCCATTATTCGATTTACCCAAAGTAACTACACCCTTAGTAATTATGAGTAATGATGCAGATGATGCAGTGCCATGGTATCAAGGTATTGAAATGTTTACTGCCATGAGAAGACTAGATAAAAAAGTTTGGCTATTGGTATACAATAATGAAGCGCATAATTTAGTAGAAAGAAAAAACAGGAAGGACATTCAAATTAGAGAGCAACAGTTTTTTGATTCCTTCTTGAAAGGAGCGCCGATGCCTACATGGTTGAATTCAGGCGTACCTGCAATGATGAAAGGTCGAACTCTGGGGCTGAATTAAAGTACGGTTATAAATATTGAAACCATTGACGATTGGGATCCCAAGCTTCAAATGCTTTAGCTACGGCAGCTAAAAATTGTGATCCAATGGCACCATCCACGATGCGATGATCGTAGCTCATGGATAAATACATCATGTGCCTTACTAAAATTGCGTCACCGGAAGGTGTTTCAATAACAACAGGACGCTTTTTAATTGCACCTAATGCGAGTATGGCTACTTGTGGTTGATTTATTATTGGTGTTCCCATGAGGCTACCAAAAGTGCCCACATTGGTTACGGTGAAAGTGCCGCCTTGTGTATCTGATGGCTTTAACTGATTTAACCTTGCATTATTAGCTAAGTTGTTTACTGCCTTACTTAATCCAACAATACTTAGTTGATTGGCGCCTTTAATAACAGGAACAATTAAATTCCCTGAAGGTAGGGCGGTGGCCATTCCAATATTGATGTCTTTTTTTAGTATGATTTGATCACCTTGTAAACTACTGTTGATGATGGGGAATTTCTCCATCACACTTGCAATACATTCAATAAACATGGGGGTGAAAGTTAATTTTACCCCTTCTCTTTTTTCAAATAGTTGTTTTACCTTTTCTCTCCATACGACCATATTGGTAACATCAGCTTCTACAAAGGAGGTGACATGAGCGCTAGTTTGAACACTATCAATCATATGATCCTGTAGTATAGCTTCATTATTTGAAACAGGATAACTGTTTGTAGTAACAATATTATTTGTATCAGTAAATGATTGGTTTACAATATTTTGATTATTGTTACTTGCATTTTTTCTTTCAGCAATATAATTTAAGATATCCTTTTTTGACACACGTCCTTGATTGCCTGTTCCTTTAATTTGCTGCAATTCCTGCATGGGGATTCCCTCATTTTGCGCAATATTCATGACTAAAGGGGAATAAAATTTCCCATCTGGAATATTTTGGATATCGGTCGCTTTTGGACTAGGCGCCGGTATAAATGGAACTTCAATCGGTGAACTAATGGCGTTGGTAGATTTTTCCTCTTGCGCAACATTTTCAGTTCTTGGATTTTCAATAATCGGAGATGGTGTTGGAATAGAAACTTCGATATTTATATTTGACATATTGTTATCCTCGCATTCAATGCGCGCTATTACAGTTCCAATGGGAACGACTGAATTTGGTTCGAATAAAATTTCTATAACTTTCCCTGCTACCGTTGAAGGTATTTCGCTATCTACTTTATCAGTAGCAATGTCTAATAAAGTTTCGTCCAATTGGATGGTATCACCAACGCTTTTGTGCCATTTTAAAATGGTCGCTTCCATGATACTTTCACCCAGCTTAGGCAAAACCAAATCAACTATTGGCATAAGGG
>RFZW01000046.1 GCA_009920495.1 Chitinophagia bacterium | reverse complement strand
TAGGGATGTTTACCATTGCATATGCGGCATTTGAAATCCCCACGGGATGGCTGGGTGATAAATTTGGTGGCAAAAAGATACTGATTAGGGTGGTGTTGTGGTGGTCACTTTTCACCATTTTAACGGGTTTTGCCAATGGATTTATTATGTTACTATTGGTTCGTTTCCTATTTGGGATGGGTGAAGCGGGGGCTTACCCTAACACCTCTATAGTATTGGCAAAATATTTTCCGGTTTTAGAACGGGGCCGAGCACAAGCAACTATTTGGGGGGCTTCCCGTTTAGGGGCGGCTTTAACCCCTTTTATTGTAATTCCAATTCAGCAAAAATATAGCTGGAACATGTCCTTTTACATTTTGGGAGCCGTTGGGGTAGTTTGGACCCTATTTTGGGTATTTTGGCATAAGGAGGATCCGAAAGATTGTAAGGATATGTCCAAAGAAGAGCTAAAATTCATCATCGATAACCGCGAACTGCCTTTGCAGGGTGAAACCACTAAAACATCCTACTGGAGCGGTTTTAAGTCAAAAAATTTATGGTTTTTACTGGCCATGTACTTTTGTTATGCAATTGGTGCCTACTTTTTTCAAAGTTGGTTCCATACCTACCTGGAAAAGGGGCGACATATCCCAAAAAATGAGCTTATTTGGGCTTCGTCCGTGCCTTATTTACTGGCTGCAATAGGTTGTTTTACAGGGGGTTGGATCAGTGACAAAGCTTGTTTACGATGGGGTAAAAAATGGGGCCGTCGCATTGTACCCATGGTGGGTTTGTTTGTGGCCGGTATCTGTATCATTCGCCATGGATATGGGGGGCACCAAAAGTGGGGCCATCTCTGGGACCATGAATACCGCAGGGTTAACTGGGGCTTATATAAGCACCGTATTTTTTGGTTACCTCGCATCTTCCTATGGCTATTATTTACCTGTACTTTATATCGGAATTATGGTTTTATTGGGGTCGTTTATTTGGCTTAAGATAGACGCTACGAAAAAGATACAATTCAAGGCAATTACGAAATAGTTCTGCTTTCTTTTTTTAAGCAAATGCCCTATCTTTAAAACACGATATTGCTAGTCAAAAATTTCAGTGAGTTTTCGCTTTAAAACAAGGAGCACATTTATCAAAACGATAAGTGATGGAATCTTACAATAAAAAATTAAAAAATATGAAAAGAAGATCTTTTGTAAAAAATTCAGTGATCTCCACTGCAAGTTTATTAATCACCAAAGATATGTTTAGCTTTAAAAAAGGACCCGTGTATGGTCACAACGAAATGACTTTCCGTTTGGATACCAAATGGGGTGCACTTAATCCTGAAAAAACACCCGTGAACGATTGTCATGAAATGATACAAGACTCCAAAGGTCGTATTGTGTTATTAACGAATGAGACAAAAAATAATATTATTATTTATAATAAAAGTGGTCGATTAATTGACAGCTGGGGAAGTGAATTTCCTGGCGCACACGGTTTAACATTACAACAAAACGGTAAAGAAGATTTTTTATTTATTACGGACACGAATAAGCATCAGGTATATAAAACTACCATCGACGGTAAAATATTATTGACCATTGATCCTCCTCAGGATTTACCAGCTTACAAAAATAACAATAAGGCATTTGTTCCAACCGAAACAACCGTTTTACCCAATGGTGATTTTTATATTGCTGATGGTTATGGCGCACAACATGTTTTACATTACGATGAAAATGGAAAATTGAAAAATTCTTTTGGTGGCAGAGGAACAAAAGATGAAAATTTAGATAACGCCCATGGTATAACTGTTGATACAAGAACAGGCACCACCACATTAATTGTTACTGACAGAAATAAAAATTGTTTCAAAAGGTTTTCATTAGATGGAAAGCTGATGGAAATTATTCAGTTACCAGGCGCGGGTGTTTGTAGACCTGTAATCAAAGGTGATTATTTATATGCAGCAGTATTAAGATCTCCTATGTCTGTTGAGAAATCTGGATTTGTTACCATTTTAAACAAAGAAAATAAAGTGGTTTCTAATATTGGCGGAACAGAACCAATTTATGAAAATGGTAAATTAAAAACAATGGCACAGGCAGATAAAATATTTGCGCATCCACACGATGTATGTGTTGATGATGAAGGAAGCATTTATGTGGCACAATGGGCTTCAGGAAAAGTATATCCTTATAAATTAACACGTGTTTAATTTTTTAAATAATTTGTTGAAATAATCTTGATATTGAATATGAAAAAATACATCAGCTTTGGGGCAATAGTTTTGGTGGTGATTGGGCTTATTTATGGCATTGTATATATTGCCGATGGCAAAAAGGGCGGCCGCTCAAAAGCAATATCCTACAACCGAGACATTCGTCCTATTTTATCAGACAAATGTTTTGCATGTCACGGTCCAGATGTAAATAAAGTAAAAGCAGGATTAAGATTGGATCTTCCATCAAGAGCATTCGCTGAACTTGAAAAAAACAAAGGACATTATGCCATTGTTCCTGGATTCCCTGAAAAAAGCGAGCTAATAACACGCATTCAATCTAATGATCCAAAAATAATGATGCCCCTTCCAGAAAGCCATCTTACAAAATTATCAAAAGAAGAAATTGCATTATTTAAAAGATGGATTCAAGAAGGCGCAAAATATGAAAAGCATTGGGCCTTTGTTGCACCGGCAAAAGCAACATTGCCTGAAGTGGATCATACGAAGTGGGTGCGTAATGAAATTGATAATTTCATTTTAGAAAAAATGGAAGCAGAAGGATTTGATCCAAATGAGGAGGCACCTCGTGATGCATTAATAAAAAGAGCCTTTGCTGATGTAATTGGCTTACCTCCTAGTTATGAAGCATTGAATAAATGGAGAAATAATACGGACGAGAATTGGTATACTAAAATGTTGGATGAACTATTACAAAAACCAGCTTATGGTGAAAAAATGGCCATCCAATGGTTGGACTTAGCAAGATACTCTGATTCTTACGGATTTCAGGATGATGAGATTCGTTCACAATGGCCATGGCGCGACTGGGTAATTAATTCATTTAATAAAAACATGCATTATGATGAATTTTTAACCAACCAAATTGCGGGCGACTTACTACCGAATGCAACCAAAGCTAATATTTTAGCAACGGCCTTTTTTAGAAATCATAAGTACACAGAAGAAGGAGGAATTATTGAAGAAGAATATCGTGTATCCTATAATATTGATAAAACAAGAACTTATGGTAAAGCGGTTTTAGGCGTTACCATTGAATGCGCACAATGTCATGATCACAAATACGATCCATTTTCCAATAAAGATTATTATCAACTATATGCTTTCTTTAATGAGAGTAAAGAAAAAGGATTTGAAGGAGATGTAGGACAATCAACCAAAGCAAAAAATCCAAAATTATATATTAGCAAGGAAGAGCGTAGTAATTTTTTGAATTTTGTCAATACAGTGGATACAGGTATGATTGAAGTTTCCGTAATGGGTGATTGGAAAGCAGGTGATACGGTAAAACCAAGACCTACTTATATTTTAAGTCGTGGTAGTTATGATGCACCAACAAATATTTTAGTACGACCTACTGCACTAGAATCGATCATGCCATATGATAGTACAAAGTATGGTAGTAATCGTTTGGGTTTAGCAAAATGGACGACCAATAAAAAAAATCCATTAACAGCACGTGTATTTGTGAATTTTATTTGGCAGGATATGTTTGGAAGAGGGCTTGTAAAAACTTCGGGCGATTTTGGTTTGCAAGGGGAATTACCTACACATCCAGAATTATTAGACTGGTTGGCTGTTGATTTCATGGAACACAATTGGGATATTAAATATTTAGTTAAAAAAATACTAAGTAGTAATACCTACAAACAATCTAACATCATAAGCAAAAAGCAATTGGAACAAGATCCAGAAAATTTAACATACTCAAGATCGCCTAGAATGAGATTTAAGGCAGAGATTGTACGTGATTATATTTTAAGTTCAAGTGGTTTATTGAATACAAAGATTGGTGGGCCAAGTGTAAAGCCATATCAACCTAAAGGAGTTTGGGAAAGTTCTACTTCAGGTCGTGGTAGTTTAGCTAGTTATAAACAGGATCATGGTTCTGATATTTATAGAAGAGGCTTATATACTTTTATTAAGTTGACTGCCCCGCCGCCAAGCATGATGATATTTGATGCGAGTAATAGAGACCAATGCGAGGCGAAAAGATCAAGTACCAATACGCCACTACAAGCCTTAACCATGCTTAACGATCCTACCATATTAGAAGCTGCTAGGGTATTAGGTGAAAATACTGCGTTAAGTAAAAAATCATTAGACGAAAAAATTGATCAGGCATTTGAAACGATTGTAATTAGAAAACCCACGAAATTTGAGCGTGAAAAATTAATTGCTTACTGCGAAAAACAAGTTGCTTTTTTTAATACAAAACCTGCTGTTGCAGCCGCGGCTTTAAAAGTGGGTGAATTTGAACATCCAAAACAAAAATACAATTCATCAGAAGCAGCCGCTTTAATGAAAACTATTTTAATCATGTATAATTTAGAAGAAACAATAACAAAATCATAAAATATTATGAACGAATTTTTAGAACATGGATTAAATCAAAACAGGCGTAAATTTTTATCCAAAATGAGTTTGGGTTTGGGTGGGTTAGCATTGGGTTCATTAATGGCACCCGGTTTATTTAATGCTAACACTGAAGATGAACTTTTTGCAAACGTATTACCTCATTTCGCACCCAAAGCAAAACGAATTATTTATTTATTTCAAAATGGAGCGCCATCGCAATTAGATTTATTTGATTACAAGCCATTATTGCAAACGATGCATGGCGAGGAATTACCAGCAAGTATTCGTAATGGCCAACGCTTAACAGGAATGACTGCTAATCAAGCAAAATTTCCATTAGCAGGAACTAAGTTTAAGTTTTCGCAACATGGTAGCAATGGTGCCTGGTTTAGTGAAACCTTACCACATCTTTCTAAAATGGCGGATGATATGTGTATTGTTAAAACAATTTATACAGAAGCAATTAACCACGATCCCGCGCTTACTTTTTTTCAAACAGGTTCACAGGTGGGTAACAGACCAAGTATGGGATCCTGGATTAGTTATGGTTTGGGAAGTGAAAATAAAAACTTGCCAGCGTTTTGTGTATTATTGAGTAAAGGCAAGGGAAATGGACAAGGTGTATATTCAAAATTATGGAACAACGGATTTTTAGATTCCATACATCAAGGCGTTCAGTTTAGCAGTGGCGAAGAACCCGTTAAATATTTAACTGACCCTGAATTTATCAAACGTGGAGATAAGCGCGAAATTTTAGATGAGATATCAGCGTTAAACCAAGAATCATATAAAGAAATTGGCGACCCAGAAATTGTAACTAAAATTCAACAATACGAATTATCCTACCGTATGCAAATGGCGGTACCGGAAATAACTTCTTTGCAAAATGAACCAGAGTCCATTGTAAAAATGTATGGGCCTGAATGTTTGGTGCCAGGTACTTATGCAGCAAACTGTTTATTGGCAAGAAAACTTTCAGAAAATGGAGTACGCTTTGTTCAATTATATCACCAAGGATGGGATACCCATGGTAACTTACCTGCTGAATTAGAAGGACAATGCAAGGATATTGACCAATCATCAGCGGCCTTGATTCAGGATTTAAAACAAAGAGGTTTGTTAGATGAAACCTTAGTAATATGGGGTGGCGAGTTTGGCAGAACCAACTATTGTCAAGGTGCATTAACCAAGGATAACTATGGCCGTGATCATCATCCAAAATGTTTTACTATTTGGATGGCAGGTGGCGGAGTTAAACCAGGTGTACACGGCGAAACAGACGATTTTGGATATAATATTAATTCATTACCGGTGCATGTACATGACTTCCATGCAACCATAATGCATTTAATGGGTATCAAACATGAAGAATTTACCTACAAACATTTGGGAAGAAGATATCGTTTAACCGATGTTTCTGGAAATGTGATCAATGATTTAATTAGTTAGTAATGAATTTGAAAAAATGGACTGGTTTTGTAAATAATGCACTTTGGGTACTCAATCCCTTTTTAATATTGATTGCATTTTTTAACGAGAAATTAAAATTGGGGATGTATTTGGAGTGGTTTGGAAAAATGCACCCCTTGTTTTTACATTTTCCAATTGTACTTGGTATTTTGCTTGGTATCTATTACTTAGTTGATAAAAAAGGCAGTGTAGTTAGTAATACACTACATCCTATTTTAGTAGGTAATGCTTTTTTAGCAAGTGTCGTAGCCATCTTAGGTATTTTTTTATCCAAACAAGATAGTTATGATGATGCATTAATTTTTGCGCATCAATGGGGTGGAATTGCAATAGCGATGATCGGTTGGGCTTTAATTTACTTGCAACAATACAATCAGCGTTTTAAAAGCAGCTATATTTTACGTGTTGAATTTGCAATGGTTTACTTATTAGTGATCATTATTTTCACACATAAAGGAGCGCAACTTACCCATGGTGCGAGTGTAATCAGTTTCCCTCAAAAAGATGTGGCTTCCGAAAATACACAAGCAATAAAAGTGGTCACTGATTCTAATGCAACATTGTATGTACGAGCTGTGGCACCAATTTTGCAACAAAAATGTGTTAGCTGTCATGGTGCAGATAAAGTAAAAGGAGAATTATTACTGAATACGCCTGAAAATATACAGAAGGGAGGTAAGAGTGGAAATATTCTTACTGCAGATAAGGATAAGGAAGCCATGTTATTTGAAAGAATTCATTTAGATATTACGCATAAAAAACACATGCCGCCAGATGGAAAAGTGCAATTAACCACTGAGGAAGTAGCTATTTTAAGCAGGTGGATTAAAGCCGGTGGTGATTTTAAGATAAAGATGAACGAATTAGCGAAAACAGACAGTTTGTTTTTATTGGCTAATAAATATACGCCAGCAAATAACACGAAAGTAGAAGTGAAAACAGGCCTGCCAGATTTAGCGGAATACAATTCAAATTATTGTACGGTTAATTACTTATATCATGGTAGTGATGCAATTGATGTTAACTTTTTTCAAGGCAGCTTTTACAGTAGGGAGGTGTTAAAAAAATTAGAAAAACTGCAGGATCAAGTGGTACGTTTAAATATGCAAGGCATGCCATTAACCAATGAAGATGTGAGTATCATCAGCCAATTTAATAATCTAGAAAATATTAATTTAAACTATACCAATCTTGATTTAAAAACAATAGAACCGCTAAAACAAATGAAAAAATTAAAGTTGTTATCAATTTGCGGTTTAAAATTTACCGAAAGTGAATTAACCAATTTTTTAAAGGGAAGTACTATTGCAAATATTAATATTTGGTCAAGTGTCATTGGTAAAACACAGTTAGAAAAGATTACTGCAGGTTATCCAAAAATCAAATTTACCATTGGTGATAATTTAGAATCCCAGGTGCTGAAAATAAATCCTCCCACGATTGACCAAGACTCATCTATTATTTCAAAGTTTTTAGATGTAAAAATGAAGCATATGTTGAATGGGGTTACGATTCGTTATACATTGAACGGTGTGGATCCAGATAGTTTAACGAGCCCTATTTATAAAAATACATTACGCCTTACCCGAAATACCAATTTAAAAATTAAAGTATTCAAGCCAGGTTGGATTAGCAGTGATATTATACAACGCAATTTTTATAAGTCAGAAATTCGCCCTGATTCAATTTATTTGATTTCATCACCAGATCAAAAGTATTTGGGTGATGGTGCTAAAACATTGGTGGACCTAGAACTAGGCGGTTCCAATTTTACAAATAAAAAATGGTTGGGTTATAAAGATACCACCATGAAGTTCATGGTTAATTTTAATCAACCGCGTGTTTTACATCAAGCTTTTTTAAATAGCTTGATTGATGTTGGTTCCTACGTTTTCCCAATTGTTTCTATTTCAGTAGAAGGTAGTAATGATGGAATTAAGTTTACAAAAATTACAGAAACAAAGTTTCCTTATGAGTTAACGCAAAAAGATGTGATGAAGGACATCAAAACATTTACGGTTGATTTTCCTAACAATACTTCCTTCAAGCATTATAGATTTACAGTTTTAAATGTAAAAAAATTACCGGTATGGCATCCTGGAAAAGGAACAACTGCCTGGATATTTGTGGATGAGTTATTCTTAAATTAGTTGGTATTTAAAATATGCCTAAAAAAACGCCCCGATAATTCGGGGCGTTTTTTTTATTCTATCACAAACCATTTATACGTATCTGGTGGAATGGTAAATGTAAAATCAATGCTGTAATCACGACTTAAATTATATTGATTAGCGCGTCCATTGGGATCTGTAATTTTAACTTTTTGCGTTAGGCCAGTATAATAAATCGGCAGTTTAATTGTTTTAGTCATCACTTCCTTTGTTGGATTAAATAGCATCATAAAACCTTTTTGCTCTGTAAAAGGACTTACATGCATCCAGCCATCCCAATCACGCCCATCAGCTCGGCGTAGTTGAATAATATCTGCATTTAAAATATTTCTATACTTTTTATACCAATCGATTGTTTTGGCAACGACTAACCTAGTTGATTCAGTATCATACAATCGAGGACCTCTGTAACAAGCTTGAACCCCTGCGCCATAATATTGCATCATTAATTGTTCATAGTCCTTTAAATGCTCACTTAAAGGTTCTAATATCGCATCATCATTCCCACCTTGGTATTTTGTTAATGGTACAAAGCCCCAGGCCATGGAGGGTGTTTTTTCTAAAGTACCGTCATGAATATTTTGACGGTTTAACAATTTTTGCTGTTCTCGAGATAAAGAAAAATTTACCTCTCTATAACCCAATGCAATTTTATGCGTGCCATCTAAAAAATACCAATCTGGTGCATTAATATAAACACCAGACTCATTTAACCAATGATATAATTCCTTTTGAATTTCCATTTGTCTCCATTGTGAATCATCATATCCTTTATGACCTGGATGCGTGGTTGATGCACATACATCGCCTGGATAAGGACCATCATTTTCCCAAATATCAAAACCGGTTGATTTAAAAAAATATTTTATTTTATCACGATAGGCCAACCCCCATTTACTTCCAAAGCAGGGGGCATTACCAAAAAATGCACCGCCAGGTTTGCCTGTCTTAATATCTACAACATCATCATCGTCACTAATACGTCGGCTACTAAATAAGGAATACCCGCCTAATAAAATTTTATGCTGGTGTGCATAATCGGTTAAAGCCTTCCATCTTTTAATATTTGCCATTGAACTGTCTTCCATATTTAAATGGCTGCCAAAACTTAAGATAACAGCCTCATACCCTGTTGCCACACACTGATCAATTGCATTTTTAACTTCTTGGTCATTCTTACTGACCAAATGCATAAAGATTGGATTTTGTGTGGTCCAAGGCGCTAGGGTGCGATACATTTTTTTAATCATCAAGCCCCTTCTTTGACGATCATAGCTATCCATCAAAAGTTCATTGGTTCGAACCGATTTAAAATATTCATTCGGCGCTAAGTCAATACCAGGTGCTTTTTCAGGATATATTTCTAATAAACAGGGCGTTTCATAATTATAATTTACTTGCGAAGTATAGGCTAAGTCAACTTTCCAATGGGTGGTTTGATCACTGATATCATATCGCATTGCATTATTAAATGCATAATTAGTTTCCACATAAATACCATGTTGCTTTTTCATTTCTTCAGGCTTACCCACCACGGCACTTTCTTCTTCCACCAATCCAAGCACTTCATTGACAACCCGATTAATTTTTACTGTCTTAGTTGAATTGTTTTGAATGGAAATCCATTTTGTAATTAAGGGTATGCCATCATATAATTCATAATGTACTTTAATAATAATATTTTTTAGTGCAGGAAGTGTGGAAGCATATTCAAAATCAATACGAGCGCCAGTTGGCTGTTTAGCGTTTCCAAGCCAGGTAGTCGGCTTCCAATTAATAAATGGGTCAATTTTACTAATTATATATTTTGTATAAATAAAATCAGAATCGGCTTTTTGTAAATTTTTAATGCCATCCATTTGTAAATAGGCTTTTTCTTTTTGTCCTGACAAACCACCTACCTTATAAGTAATTTGATCAATCACCACTTTGGCCTCTGGCTCAATACTTCGAATTAATTGTTGCCCATTGGTTAAATTCGTATAATCAAAGCAAGCCACATTGGGTGCAATAACAAAAGTCCTTTTTACCAATCCGTTATTCAAAATAATGTTTTGTCCTTCCTTGGTAATGGTTGCTTTTTGTTCAAAAGGACTTACCAACCAATCTTTATTGCTGCTTTTTAGCGTTTCAAGTTTGTCAGATTGCGCAAATCCAACTGAAGCAACTAAAATTAAAAAAATGGTACAACTATTTTTCATGTTTGAATTTTAAATAAAGAAAGTGATTGCTATAATTAGTTAAATATAGTAATGAAAAACGAGGATCAATAAAAGCGGGTGTATCCTATTTTTTAAAATACAAATAACCCCAACGACTTGGAACATGCATGTTAATAACTCCAATGGGCGACCAAACCCAATTGAATTCAGGGATGGGCTTAAAATTAATACGCCATGGTTGATTTAGATTAGGTAAGTAATTTCTGCCTGGTTTTTTTAAACAGGAATAGGGAATGGCCATCTCTATCGTCCATCCTTTATCTTTATCCCTATTATCGTTTAGTGTACCTTTTATTTGAATAGCCGACTTCATTCCATCACTATTCCAGCCCATAACCATTGGACCACCTAGCTTATAGGTTTTAAACATAAATAAATCCATCACAGTCCCTAATGCGTTAATCTCTATTTCGAAATACTGATTTTCATCATTATTGGGATCAATAAACACTTCAAAGTCATGGTCTCTAAAAATGATATCGTCATGGTTTAACAAAGTTGCCCATAAATGAGGCTCCTTTAAATTTGCAGCGATATATAAATACTGACTGTCCCATAACATTTTAACTCGGGTATCAAATAAAGGCTTAGGCTTTACATCTCCCTCAATATCAACAAATAAATCGGTCCAAGCTGCTTTTTTCCATGCTTGATCATTGATTTTACCATCAATATGTAAAGGGCGAGTTATATAATTGACCGAATATGATTTTATAATATTGGTATCCTTAATCGTTTGCGAATTCGCTTTTGAACGGGTACAGAATAACAAACAACAAAAAGTTATGACAATGTAATTTGGATTGTATTTAGGAGTAAGCTGCATTATTTATAACTAAAACATTTAAAATTGAATATGAAATGTTGGCCTTTATTATATTCCCATATTAAATTACCAACCAATCCCATAGTCCTCGCCATTATTGGAACTGCCGCCCCACAAACTTCCATGCTTCCAATCAAAAAAGATAGCATTGATGGGCCCACTTGTTCTATCGCCAACACTGATACTATACCCCATTCCCCTTAAATCTTTTTTAATTAATTCGGAAACCGTTTTACCTAATAATAAATTTCCTGGCTTTGGTTTTCGATCAGTCATTGTTGCACCTCCTAGCGATAACCACAATTGATTTGAATTTATATTGGCCGCTTCTGTTGCTTGTTGTACTGTCATCCCAAATTCAACCATATTTAAAAAAAATTGTAATAAGTTTTGATCCTGCGTATCGCCGCCTTGTACTGCAAATGCTAAAAAAGGTTTCCCGTCCTTCATCGCCAAACTCGGTGTTAAGGTAACCCTTGGTCTTTTTCCTGGTGCCACTACATTGAAAGGATTAATGATTGAATCTAAAACAAAACTTTGCATACGCTGACTCATCCCCACACCAGTATTTCCTGCGATTACTGCTGGTAGCCATCCTCCACTAGGTGTAATGGAAACAACCCAGCCTTCTTTATCGGCGGCTTCTACCGAAGTGGTGCCGCGCCATAACCTATCCATATATTCGGGATCTATTTTTGGATTCAATACTTGCTGCATTACGACAGCATCATGCACAGGTATCGCACTGCTGTTTGATTTAGTCGTATCAGTGCCTGTAGCTATTGCACGCTGTTTTAATAAATTTAAAAATGGATTTTGTTTGCCCTCAAATGGATAAGGGTCGCCAGGAGCAGTGTTGGCATTATTTTGCAGTGCATTAATTTCCCCTGCTCTTTGCTTTGCATATGCTTTACTTAACAAACCTGTCATTGGTTGTTGTGTCGAAAATTTTGGATCCCCATAATAAAAATCACGATCGGCAAAACTTAAATTCATTGCTTGATAAACAGTATGAATATATTTTGTTGAATTATAGCCCATTGATTTTAAATCAAAATTTTCTAAAATATTTAATGCTTGCAATAAAGCAGGGCCTTGTGTCCATTGTTGTAATTTGTAAACTTCAATGCCCTTATAATTAATATGCATAGGTGCCTCTTCAATGGGTTTCCAATTTGCTAAATCTTGTTTTGTAATTAAACCACCTTGCTCTTTTACGCCACGTACAAATTCATCTGCAATATCACCTTTATAAAAACGATCGTAGGCGGCTTGAATTGCTTCTTTTCTTGATTTCCCTTTTTTTAATGCCGTTTGTTCTGCGTCCACCATTTTTTGTAGTGTGGCTAATAAATCTTTTTGTACAAAAATTTCTCCCGCTTCTGGTGCTTCCCTCTTTTGTCCAGGATGCGTTAATAAAACTTTAGTGCTATATGGCCATTCCTTAATTTTATCTTTTCCTCTTTCAATACTATTTGCAGTTTGTGCATCTATCGGATATCCAGCAGCTAATTGCATTGCAGGCGCTAACACTTCTTTTAAACTCATCGTTCCATAATTCGATAACATATAACAAATACCGCCAGGCGTTCCTGGTGTAGTAGCAGCTAGTGGACCATATTCTGGTGGAAATCCATATCCTTTGCTTTTAAAAAATTCTGGTGTAGCCCCTGAAGGCGCAACTCCCATTGCATTAATTGCAAGTACTTGTTTTGTTTTTGGATTATATATTAAAGCTTGTGTTTCACCACCCCAACTTAATACATCCCACATAGTGCATGTGGCTGCTAGCATTGCACATGCGGCATCTACGGCATTACCGCCTCTTTCAAACACAATGGATCCTGCAGTAGCAGCTAAAGGCTTACCTGTAATCGCCATCCAATTTTTACCATGTAATGGTGGTTTTTGCGTTTGCTGTGCAAATAAAAAATTGGATACATTAGCAACAAATAAGAGTAAACAAAATTTTTTCATGAAATAATTTTTAATTATGCCCGGGTTTAAGCTGCCGGATTAGGTCCATGAAAATAATGTTTTATTCTCAAAAAATAGTGCATCAAAAAACCCCGCGTCGATTGCTCGAGGCGGGGCTTCCCTATTAATACGAATGAATTAATTCATATTGTCCTGCTATTTGCTTTTCATTGAAATTGGAATAGACGGGCTTTGAA
>RFZW01000045.1 GCA_009920495.1 Chitinophagia bacterium | reverse complement strand
GCTTTTACAAATATTACCCGGCTACTTTGGTTAAAGTAGAAATAAAAGAAAAAGTAAAACCAATTGTTAATATTTGCTTTCATCGTTCCACAAAAGTAATCAATATAGGCTAATTGACAAAATTGTTTGCTATAAATTAAGCCAAAACTAACAAATATTTGTTTTGTAACTCCCTCATTTACAAATAGCTAGTGCGCATTAATTGAAATAAAACAGCGGAAGTTTACAATTCAGCTAGGTAAATAATCTCAGAATAAAAAAATGAGTCCCCCCGTAGAAACGGCGGGACTCTTACGATTGCTTGCCATATGAAACTGTTCCGATAACTGTTAGTTGGCAAGTTTGGGTTATAAATAACCCACCAACAGCTCAATTATTTATTTTGCTTTAGCAGCAGTATCAACTGTTGCAGCAGCAGCAGTGTCAACAGTTACAACAGCAGCTGTATCAACAGTTGCAGCAGCAGCTGTATCAGTTGTAGCTTCAGTTGAAGCACCACCACAAGCAGTTAAAGCAGCGATAGCTAAGATTGCGAATACTTTTTTCATAAAATTTGTTTTAAATTAATTAATTAATACTCTTAATACAAAAAGGATAAAAAGGTAACCTTCTGCCCCTAAAAAATATAAAAGAACCCTTTTTGGGTTACTTTTGCCTCAAATACGTATAAATACCTTGAAAGCTGAACTCAATGAACAAGCCCTATTAAAGGGATTAGCTCAAAATGACTCCAAAGCAGTGGAAACACTCTACAAAAGTCATTTTACGATGATTCAGCACTTCGTAGAAAATAACAATGGGAGTTTTGACGACGCAAGGGATGTTTTTCAGGAAGCAATGATTGCTTTATATGAAAAAGTGCAATTGGACTCATTTGTGCTCACCTGCCAGATTAAAACCTACCTATTTTCAATTTGTAAGCATTTGTGGTTAAAACGCTTACAACAAATGGGCAAATACAGCAGCCCATTAAGTGCACATGAGGAAAGTATATCTATCGAAATGGATATGGGGCAAATTGAAAAAAAAGATGCTGCTTTCGCAATCATGGATAGGGCATTAAATAGTTTAGGAGAGCCCTGTAAAAGTTTGTTAGAAGGTTATTATTTAAATAAAAAAGGAATGCAGGAACTAGCTAGTCAGTTTGGATATACCAATGCTGATAATGCCAAGAACCAAAAATATAAATGTTTGATGCGCCTTAAAAAATTATTTTTTGCGCAATATAATATAGGAGATTAATTATGGAAGACATTCAATTATTAGAGACCATTGAAAAATACCTGTCAGGCGAATTGTCGGATCAGGAAAGGATGGAATTTGATGTCATCAGACAAAAATCTGCAGACATTGATCAAATGGTCGTTGAACACAAACTATTTTTAGATCAAATGGAAACCTATGCGAAGCGAAAAAATGTTGCGCATACTTCCCAACAAGTTTTCTCTACTTTATTAGCTAATGGGGAATGGGCGCCTATTGAAACTGTAATGGAACCAAGCAAGGTAATTCAACTATGGTCAAAATATAAAAAAGTAATTGCCATCGCCGCTTCCTTTGGTGGATTTTTTGCCATTTTTACTTCTATTATTGTAATGTACCTTTCTCCTAGTTTAAATGGTTCTCAATTATTACAATTAAGTAAGGCAGTGGAGGTCATCAAAAAAAACCAACAAGCACAAGGACATTTATTGAATGAAGTAAAAACAAAGGTTCCTGAAAATGCAAAATTAATTAGTGGGGGTTCTGGCTTTTTAATTGACACTAAAGGATATATCATCACCAATGCACATGTATTAAAAGGTGACGGCGCCATTGTTATTAATAGTAAAGGTCAGGAATTAAATGCATCCATTATTTACAGCGATGTCACTAATGACCTTGCTTTATTAAAAATAGAAGATAAGGATTACAAACAACCTAAATCCATCCCCTACGCCATCCGTCGAAAAATATCCGACTTAGGTGAAGAAATTTTCACCCTAGGCTTCCCGCGTAATGACAATGATATAGTTTACGGCAAAGGTTATTTAAGCGCGCAAACAGGTTACGAAGGCGATAGCAGTTCCTACCAAATTCAAATTAGCGCCAATCCTGGTTACTCTGGGGCGCCTATTTTTAACTCGAATGGCGAATTGATTGGCGTCATAAGTACAAGACAAAAGTTAGCTGAAGGTGTCGCCTTTGCTGTTAAATCAACTGAAATTTTAGATGTTGTCAATGCTTTAAAAAGCAATGAAAAAACAAAAGACATTAATATTAAATTACCAAAGTTTACAAGTAGTGCTAGTAGAAACAGAAAGTCACAACTAGATAATTTAAAAAACTTTATGTACAGTGTTAGGTCATTTAACTAATCCGTATTACCACAGATGCGTTGGATATACTTGCTCTGCTACTAATTGATCAATACTTGCACCTAATTCTAATTCTGCAAATCGGCCCGCAACTAAAGGGATAAAAAACTCTGACTTTAGTTCCTGACCTTGTTTTTCTAAAAACAAGGCAAACTCACGCTCACACAAATCAATAAAACCAGGTGCAAAACACATAAAGTTCATACTCACTCTGGTATCTTCTGCCAATGGAGTTTCAACACCTGCTTCCTCATAAACAATTTGACCACTCGCAGTTTTGAATATTTTTGTACGTTCATTTATTTTTGTCAAATACGATTCATTCCATAATAATCATCTGCATTGATCACTGCAAATGGTTCGTTCACTACCCCTTTGGTACATAATAATGCATGTGCAGTACCCCAAGGTTTTGTTCTATCTGTAGGTGTCGGATAATGATTGGTAAACTTATCTAAAGATTGATACACATAAGCAGTTTCAATTTTGCCATTTAATTTTGGTTCAAAAATATTTTTAAATGGCTCCGCAAATTCTTCTCTAATAATAAAAACAACTTTCCCAAATCCTGCACGAATTGCATCATATATTGAATATTCCATGATCGTTTCCCCATTGGGGCCGAATCCTTCAGTTTGCTTCATGCTTCCATACCTACTTGCCATTCCTGCTGCCAAAATCACTAATGTGGGTGCACTCATTGTTTGTATTTTTTAATCGTATTTTTACTTGATGTTAAAAGCAGCGCAAAAATAACTTATTTTATATTAATAGTGAAAATTTGAACGAAAAGATAAACATACAAGCAGTTCCTAGCTTTTGTTTAAAAGACATACAATTAGCTGTATTAAGATTAGACGCACTACATCCCATTGTAAGCGGCAATAAATGGTTTAAACTAAAATATTATTTACAACAAGCACAGCAAGAAAATGCAGACACCATGGCCAGTTTTGGAGGCCCTTATTCCAATCACTTGGTTGCACTCGCCTTTACAGCAAAAAAATATAATTTAAAAAGCGTGGGCTATGTTAGATCCAATGAAGACGAACCTATCACCCCTACCTTACAAGAAGCGAAGCAATATGGAATGCATTTAAAATTTTTAGGTAGGAATAATTTTCAATTATTGAAGACCGAATTACTTCAAAATAATGTCACAAGCAATACCTACTTTGTTGACGAAGGTGGATATGGCATATTGGGCGCAAAAGGCGCTGCCACAATTTTATCCAATGCGCTTACCAAAAAATACAATCATATCATATGCGCAGTGGGCACCGGAACCATGATGGCTGGTTTAATTAACGCAGCAAATCAAAACCAACATGTTATTGGTATACCAGTGTTAAAAAATGAAGCAACCATTCGAGATGAAATAGCGCAACTCATAACCAATAAAGAAACACCATTTACATTGTTTCACGATTTTCATTTAGGCGGTTATGCAAAAACGAATCAAGTACAATTTGATTTTATGAACCTGTTATGGGCAACAGAAAAAATACCCACTGACATAGTATATACTAGCAAATTATTTATGGCAGTAAAAAGTTTAATAGACAATGATTATTTTTCGCCAACTGCTAAAATTTTAATAATCCATAGTGGTGGCTTACAAGGAAATAGATCATTGCCTGCTGGAACCTTGCTGTTTTAATACGCGATAAATTACCCCCAAGCTTATTGTGAATGTGATTACAAAAATTTAGTACAAAATTTGCACTTCCTGCCTAATTCTTTTTCTAATGAGGTGACTGCCTTTCCTTGAATACCACAGGGTACAATGTATTCAAAATGGGATAAGTCCGTATTTACATTTAATGCAAAGCCATGCATCGTAATCCACCGACTACACTTAATTCCCATGGCACAAATTTTTCTTGCCATAAAAGGATCTTCCGGCGAAAGCCATACGCCTGTTTCGCCTGCACTTCTATCTCCCTTTAGTCCATATTCAGCTAGCACTTGGATGATTACCTCCTCTAAACTGCGCAAATACCAACCTAAATCGGTTTTAAACTTATCTAAATCTAATATGGGATATCCTACTACTTGCTGCAAACCATGATAGGTGATATCCCCTCCACGATTAATATGATAAAATTCAATACCTAAATTTTGTAATTGTTCCTCGGATACTAAAACATGCTCCCTTTTGCCACTTTTTCCTAATGTAAATACAGGTGGATGCTCCACCATTAACAAACGATGTTCCGTATTCGCAAATCTTCAAAAAACACTTTTTGACGCATAAGACAAAGTTACAAACTAAGCCGCAATATCCTACTTTTGCATCATGTCAGAAGAAATAGAAATAGTTGGCGAGGAACAAAATGAATCCATTTACGAAAAACTCGTATTCAATATTGATAAAGGGCAAGAACCCACCCGTATTGACAAATGGTTACAAAGTCATATTGAAGGAATCACGCGTAATAAAATACAAAATGGGATTGAAGGTGGTTTTTTAACGGTCAATGGCAAAGTAGTGAAAAGCAATTACCGTACTAGACCAGGCGATGAGGTGGTGTATATGAGTTATATTAATCCTGATTATACCGAGCTCAAGCCGGAAGCCATGGATTTGAATATTGTGTATGAAGATGAAGCCGTCATGGTCATCAATAAGCCATCAAACATGGTGGTTCACCCTGGTATTGGAAACTATACCGGCACTTTATTGAATGGCGTGGCACATCACTTGCTTTCGACGAATCCAACTTTAAATGAAGATGTATTGCCTCGATTTGGTTTGGTACACCGTATTGATAAAAATACAACCGGACTTATTGTACTTGCCAAAACACCCGAAGCTGCCTCACATTTAGCGAAACAATTTTTTAACCATACAGTGGAACGAAAATACATGGCCTTGGTTTGGGGCAATGTAGCATCAGAGGAAGGGACTATTGAAGCCCACATCGCTAGGCACAAACAAAATAGAAAAATGTTTGACGCTTATCCAGAAGGTGAGATAGGCAAACATGCCATTACGCATTATAAGTTACTAGAAAGCTATAATTATGTTTCATTGGTGTCTTGTATTTTAGAAACTGGAAGAACCCATCAGATAAGGGTGCACATGAAACATATAGGCCACACTTTATTTAATGATTGGGAATATGGAGGAGATAAAATTTTAAAAGGCACCATTTATACCAAGTACAAACAGTTTGTTGATAATTGCTTTGAGATTTGTCCGAGATGTGCATTACACGCAGCAACCCTAGGTTTTATTCACCCTACGACTAACGAGAAAATTGTTTTTGAAAGTGAATTGCCTTCCGATATGCAAGGCGTGATTGAAAAGTGGAAAAATTATAAAGCAGCGGCACATCAATAGTTCTATTTTATAAAATTATTAAGTACGAGACATCGAAATAAAAAAAGTCCTTCCCTATTCAGGAAGGACTTTTTTATGAAATTTATTTTTTTCAATAAATTACAATCAAGCTATTTTTTGTTTTGCGCATTTTGCATTGGTGACAATCCAATAGATTGACCACGACCAAAACCTTTCATTTTAAACATCGTAAACTTTGAAGGAGCTAATACATTTGGCCATTTGTTATTTGATTCATCAATATCTGCAGTTTCACGCATTGGATCTAATTGAATAGACACTGCTTTTTTGTTGGTCAAGAAAACACTAGTCACCTTATTTTCATTTTTTCTCCAAATTTGTGCAGATAATTTTTGTGTTTCTTTGGTGCCATCAGCAAAAGTAAATTCAACAATAATTGGCATCACCAATCCACCTTTATTCAAGAAGGTGATTTCGTATAAATTAACATCTGCATATTTCGCTTTCTCTGCATCTGTCAACGCTTCTGGTGCCCCAAAATTCATTGCAGGTTGTTTAGTTGCGGTGTCATAAGGTTCAATCCCACGATCGTATCTCCAATAAAAATCACGAAGGGAAGTATCTGCATCTGTTAAGAATACAATTGATTTGTCCGCCCTATTTCTAACTTTAGAAATGTCATCAAAAGCAGGAACCTGTGGCTTATCCATTCCTCTTGCGCCACTGCCACCCATGCCACCACGACCACCACGCATCATACCGCCACCCATTGGAGCAGCTGATGCTGCAGTTGCATCATACACGGCATGTTTTACTGTATCAATCGCAATATCTACTGGATCAATTCCATAAAACCACCCTCTCCAATACCAATCTAAATCAACAGCACTCGCATCTTCCATGGTTCTAAATAAATCAGCTGGTGTTGGATGTTTAAATGCCCAACGACGTGCATATTCTTTAAATGCATAATCAAATAATTCACGCCCCATAATTGTTTCTCTCAAAATATTCATTGCAGTTGCTGGCTTTGTATAAGCATTAGGGCCAAATTGAATAATGTTTTCACTATTCGTCATGATTGGCTCTAATTGATCTTTAGGCAAACGCATATAATCAGCAATCGTCCAAGCTGGTCCACCACGTGAAGGGAATTTATTATCATATAATTCCTCTGTCAAATATTCTACAAATGAATTTAATCCCTCATCCATCCAAGACCATTGACGCTCATCGCTGTTAATAATCATTGGGAAAAAGTTATGTCCAACTTCATGAATAATAACACCTAACATACCATTTTTAGCAGACTCTGTATAAGTTCCATCCGCACTTGTTCGTCCGTAATTAAAACATATCATGGGATATTCCATTCCATTAGATGCTTCAATACTTTGTGCTACAGGATAAGGATAAGCAATACTAAATTTAGAATAGCTTTTTATAGTGTGTGCTACCGCTTTCGTTGAAAACTTACGGTATAACCCATACGCCTCTTTTCCATACGCACTCATACACATTACTTTTTTACCCTCTACATTTGCAGCCATGGCATCCCAAACAAACTTACGGCTACTTCCAAATGCAAAGTCACGCACATTCTCCGCATTAAACACCCAAGTTTCATTGGTTGTTGCTTTATTTTTTTCTGCAGCTTTTGCCTCGTCTAAAGTAACCACTTCAACAGGTTCTGTTGCAGTTTGTGCTTTAGTCCATCTTGCCAACTGCGCAGCAGATAACACCGCAGGATAGTTTTGTCCTTGTCCTGTTGCCATCACCACGTGATCACTTGGAACAGTAATTGCTACTTTATAATTTCCAAAAACCAAAGCGAACTCCCCACGACCCGTAAACTGATGATTTTGCCATCCTTGGAAATCAGAATACACACATAAACGAGGATACCACTGAGCCATTGTAAATAAATAGTTGCCGTCTTCTGGGAAATATTCAAACCCGCCACGACCAGCAACGGTCATACGATCTGTAATTTTATAACTCCAGTTTAATTTGAAAGTAAATTTTTGACCTGGCTTTAAAGCAGCAGGTAAATCAATGCGCATCATTGTACCATTGATGGTATATTTTAATTTCGCACCTAATGCATCAGTTAAAGAAGAGATGATATGGCCTAAACCATTGTCTGATTTTTGCTCAATTAATTTATCTA
Source organism: Chitinophagia bacterium (assembly GCA_009920495.1). Lineage (GTDB taxonomy): Bacteria > Bacteroidota > Bacteroidia > Chitinophagales > Chitinophagaceae > Sediminibacterium. The sequence continues at coordinate 5,720 of RFZW01000045.1, read as the reverse complement.
TAGTTGCTGGCGTAACTGCGCGACCCATTCTATTTTCCTCAGGGAAGCCACCATTATTGACAGTGCTATGTTCATTTTCATCTAATTGCAACCACAAATAAGTCAACACATCCGGTGAATTATTAAAATAGGTCACTGTTTCAGCACCTGTTAACAATAATTTTTTTTCATCTAATGTTGCTTTAATATCATAGTCCGCTCTTTGTTGCCAATATTTGGCTCCAGGTGCCCCACTTGCAGTACGATATTCGTTAGCGGTTGGCAAAATGGTACCTAACTGTTCAAACTTGTTTCCATGATTGGACGTTGGATTGTTACGAATGTCTTGCGCAATTAACACTGTAGCACTTGTGATAATAACCAAACAAGTACTGACTAATTTTTTAAAATTCATCATATCAATTTTTTAATTAAAAAAAGGGACTAAACGATCAAACACCATATTAAATGCAAAATAAAAAGCTATTAAAGACCCAATTCTGAGATATAACTTTCGATCTGCCTTAAAAAGGGATACGAATATAAACGAAAAAAGTAAAATAATACTAACAATCAATAGCTGTCCTAGCTCAAGGCCCAAATTAAATGAAAAAAGCGGCCCAATGATGCTTTCTTCCTGCCCCAAAAGGCTTTTTAAGTAGTTACTAAAGCCCAATCCATGGATGAGCCCAAAGAAAAGGGCCGCAAAGTAGAGGAAAGGATATTTGGATGTAAAACTGAAATCTTTCACCAAATAATTGGAAATCGCAGTTAATAGGATGGTGATGGGTATTAAAAGCTCAATTATACTAGGAGGAAAATTAACCCATTGTAATGTGCTTAAGGCAAGGGTAACAGAATGGCCAATTGTAAAAGAGGTGACTAAAACCAATATCTTTTTCCAATCAGTCCAAACATACCTAATCACCAAGGCCAATATAAATAGGATATGATCCGATCCATTGATATCTATGATATGTCTAAATCCTAATCTGAGGTAAATCAGCAAATCATCCATGAAATGAAAATTTTGTTATGTTAATTTAATCAAGACCTTTGTAAAAATACAAATAAACATTATGGCGCTCATCGGATTCAACCCATTTATTTCGGCATTGATTGCACTACTTCACCCCTTTTTCGTATCAGTGATTGAAATTAACCATAATGAAAAGGAAGCCACGATCGAAATTAGCGTTCGTACTTTTACCAATGACCTTGAAAAAATGATGGGGGCAGAAGCTAAAACCACGATTGATTTATCACAAACAAATCAAAAAAATAAAGCAGATCAGTTAATCGCCGCATACATCACCAAGCGCTTAAATTTAAATGCGAATGGCACAAAATTTAATTTAGAATATGTAGGATACGAAATTCAAAAAGAAAGCACCTGGTCCTATTTTGAAGTAAAAAATGTGAAGCAATTGAACCAGCTTAATATAAACTGTGAAATATTGTTTGGGGTAAACGATCAACAAATAAATATTTTTCATGTAAAATCAAAAGGTGTTCGAAAAAGTTACGAGCTTGTTTACCCAAAAAAGACGACACAATTTAATTTTTAGCTACTCCATTATAAGGACTGCAGCGAACCCCGCTCCCACTTGGAATAAAAATAAGCGAGCACCCAGCCAAAAAATATTCCAATCACAGCGCCTACAAATACATCAATAGGATAATGCACGCCAACATATACTTGTGCATAGGAAATGATCCCAGCCCAGAGTAAAAATAAATACCGATAATTATTAAAGAGGGGCTTTAAAGTAAGAAATATAAATGTCGCAATCCCAAAATGATTTGCGGCATGAGAGGAAGTAAAACTGAAGGAGGTCAAACAATGGTCTACTACTAATTTTACTTTATCTAAAACCAACGGATCTTGACAAGGCCTGAGCCGGTGGACGATCGGCTTAAAAAAATTACTACTCACTTGATCCGTTAATGCAACATTGATAATGGCAAGTAATAACCATTTCCATGTTTTTACTTTTAATTTTCTGATCAAAAAAATTAAAAAAAACACATAAAAGGGGATCCAATTATCAGAGGTCCGAAACCAAAGCAGCCATTTATCTAAAAAAGTATTAGTCCACTGCCCATTTATGCGAAAAAAGAGGGCCTGATCCCATTTTATTATACTTTCCATTAAATTTTGCATCATTTCATAAAGATACAAGAATGCAAAAATTTAAAGTAAATTTGCAGAACCTATTTTTATAATATAACCTACAGTTAATGGCACTTATTAAAAGCATATCTGGATTTAGAGGCACTATTGGAGGCAGGCCCAATGATAACTTAACGCCTATTGATATTGTCAAATTCGCCTCTGCCTATGGAACTTGGCTGAAGCAAAAATCGACCGGCCCTAAAAAAGTAGTGGTAGGCAGGGATGGCAGAATTAGCGGTGATTTGGTTGCTAATTTAGTTGAACAGAGCTTAATTGCTTTAGGCATTGATGTGATTCAGTTAGGATTAAGCACCACCCCTACCGTTGAAATGGGTGTTGTTTTTGAAAAAGCGGATGGAGGAATTATATTAACTGCCAGCCATAATCCAAAGCAGTGGAATGCTTTAAAATTATTAAACCATAAAGGAGAATTTGTAAATGCAGCAGAAGGTAAAGCCATTTTATCATTAGCCGCGAATGAAGATTTTGATTATGCGGATATTGATCATATGGGTAAAGTTTTTACCAATGACACTAGCTTACAAAAACATATTGATGCCATACTTAATTATCCATTGGTCGATATTGCTGCGATTAGTAAAGCGCAATTCTCTATTGTAGTGGATGCAATTAATAGCTCAGGTGCTTTTGCAGTTCCTGCTTTACTTAAAGCGATAGGTGTTACAAATATTAAAGTATTAAATTCCGAAATGCATGGAAATTTCGCACATAATCCAGAACCATTAAAAGAACATTTAACTGAATTATGCAGTACTGTAGTTAATGCCAAATCCGATTTAGGCATTGCTGTAGACCCTGATGTTGACCGCCTATGTTTTGTAAGTGAGGATGGCGAGTTGTTTGGAGAAGAATATACCTTAGTGGCTATTGCAGATTATATATTGCAACATAAAAAAGGAAGTACCGTTAGTAATTTATCATCCACTCGCGCGTTGCGAGACATTACAGAAAAAAATGGTTGCACCTATTTTGCAAGTGCTGTTGGCGAAGTAAATGTGGTTGAAAAAATGAAACAAGAAAATGCTGTCATTGGAGGAGAAGGAAACGGTGGTATCATTGTTCCAGATTTGCATTATGGAAGGGATGCTTTAATTGGCATCGCATTATTTTTAACGCATTTGGCAAAAATAAAACTAAGCGCGGCTGCATTAAAAGCGAGTTTACCAGCTTACTATATGAGTAAGAAGAAAATGGAATTAGATGCTTCTATTTCATTAGAAAATATATACGCGGGTTTAGAAAAACAATTTTCCACATACGCCATTAATAAAATAGATGGTATGAAAATTGACTTTGAAAACAAGTGGGTACATTTAAGACCCAGTAATACAGAGCCCATTATTCGCATATATACGGAAGCCCCAACGCAATTGGAAGCGGACGACTTAGCCGATAATATTATTTCAATAATTCATAGCATTTAGTAATTTTAACGGGTATGGAAAGAATCTACTTTGACAATGCTGCCACAACGCCCATCGACGCAGATGTGTTAGAAGCAATGTTGCCCTTTTTTAAGGAACAATTTGGAAACCCCTCTTCCATCTATAGCTATGGTCGTGAAACACGCATGGCTATTGAAAAAGCTAGAAAATCAATAGCGGCTATATTAGGCGCGAAGCCTGCAGAAATATTTTTTACTAGTGGTGGCACCGAAAGCACCAATACTGTTTTACATGCAGCAGTGACCGATTTGGGTTGTAAACATATCATCAGCTCTCCTATTGAGCATCATGCAACGCTTCATACGGTTGAATATTTAGCAAAAGTGCATCATGTAAAATTATCTTATGTTGGCATTTTACCCAATGGACATATAGATATCAATCAATTGGAGGAATTATTAAACAATAGTTCCGAAAAAACGATTGTTACCATTATGCATGCTAACAATGAAATTGGCAATTGCATTAACTTAAATGAAGTGGGGGCACTTTGCAAAAAACACAGCGCCTACTTCCATAGTGATACGGTTCAAACGGTAGGTCATTTTAATTTTGATTTGAAAAATATACCCGTTGACTTTATAACAGGTGCAGGACACAAATTTCATGGTCCAAAAGGTACAGGTATATTATATATCAATGAAAATATTAAAATCAACCCGTTTTTACACGGCGGAGCGCAGGAAAGAAATATGCGTGCTGGCACCGAAAATGTATATGGCATTGTTGGTTTTGCAAAGGCATTAGAATTGTCAAATCAAAACCACGATAAAGACAAGGCATATATTTCAGGATTAAAAAAATACATGTACGATTCTCTAGTCAATAATATCCCAACAGTTAGCTTTAATGGAGATACTTTTGGAGAAAGTTTATACACCTTATTAAGCGTAAACTTCCCTAAGAATCAAAAAACGGAAATGCTTCTTTTTAATTTAGACATTCAACATATTTGCGCAAGTGGTGGTAGTGCTTGCTCAAGTGGCGCGCAACAAGGATCTCATGTCATTGCGGCACTTCAAAAACCTTCAGATATCGTTACTGTCCGCTTTTCATTTTCTAAATACAATACAACCGAAGAAATTGACGCGGTTGTGGCAATTTTGACCACCTTATTGTAATCGGAATGATCCCCTCAAAATAATAAGCCCTTTTTTACCATAGGTAAAAAAGGGCTTATCGTATAATAATTGAATTATTTATTTTTTCGCTAACGTGAAATCTTTTTCCATTTTATTAACCGCTTCAATTAATTGACCACAGGTTAATATATCTTGTACAAAAGCAATTTGTTTATTGGCCAAACTATTAGGCTTGCTCTGATATGCATTTTCAGCATTCACAAAAAACTGATCATCGCTCATCGCTTCTCCTAATGATTTATAATAAGCGACCCCTTGTTTTAAATCCTTTAATAAAGAAACACTTACTTTTTTTGCTAACTTCAACTCTCCCGAAGCATAACATGCCTGTAAAAATAAATAGGAAAAGTAATTGTGTTGATTTCCTCTATTGGAGGTCATTCCATAAGGGAAGTTTTTCTCATTGGTTTCCGCATCTAATTTTCTAAGCAATTGCTGTGCACTGTCCCGCTTGCCTTCTATTGCTAATGCTTGTGCAACTTGAGAGAAAGCCAATCGCATTGAATTCAAGTGACGTCTATTTTCTTCGTCAAAATAAACATTTGGATTTTTTGCATTCCCAAATGAAAATTTAGTCATCATATTTTTATATGCCACATCTGCATCAATCGTTTGATTCATTACTGGTACCAATTGATAGGACATACCCGTTTGACGCACATACTTATCTAGTCCCAATTCTTTTAATTCCTGTGTTGAAGTGAAGCAAATGGGTCGCTTAAAGTCACTAGTAGCGATAATTGCATACATCGCTAATTCATTTTTTAATAAATATTGGCGATTCGGATTGAAATCAATTAATAATTCGTCTACCATCGTATCGGTTGGCTTTGCAATACCTGATGCTAATGCATTCGCTTTATTTACTGCAACTTTGAATTTATGGGTTGGGAATATATTAACAGGGCCATCTGTGGTGGATGCCATGTACTTACCAGAAGGATCTCCAATTACGTA
>RFZW01000044.1 GCA_009920495.1 Chitinophagia bacterium | reverse complement strand
TTAAGTGCTAGGGAACATTTGGAATTGTTTGCAAAAGTACGAAAGCAAAAAATTGGTGAAGCGGACATTAATGCCACGCTTGAAAAAGTAGGCTTGGCCCATCGGGCGAAGGATAAAGTGCAAACTTTTTCATTGGGTATGAAACAGCGCTTAGGTATTGGTATTGCATTAGTACATAATCCTTCCTTAATTATATTGGATGAACCTACCAATGGATTGGATCCGCAGGGGATTGCTGATATCCGACAATTAATTCAATACTTAGCCAAGGAAGAAGGAAAAACGGTATTGGTATCCTCGCATTTGCTTTCTGAAATTGAGCAAGTGGCCAACCAAATTTTAATTATACATCAAGGTAAAAAAATGGTGGAAGGGGTGACTAAGGAATTGTTAGATCCTGAAAAAAGAATTGTGCAGATAAAAACCACCGATGATGCAAATGCGTTAAAAGTTATAGCTGCGGGTAGGTTTAGTAATTATTTATTACCTCGCGGTGAAGGTGTTTATTTAAAAATACCCACCCGTGAAATTCCATTGCTGAACCAATCATTGGTAAAAGCAGAGGTTGCGCTGCTAGGTATTGAAACAAAGAACTCCTTAGAAGATTATTTTTTACAAATCACTTCAAACGCTTAATTATGTGGTCCCTGATTAAAGTTGAATTGTATAAAATATTTAGTCGCCCGCGCACGTATATTGCTTTTGGCGCTATTGCTGCTCTAATAGTAGTGATACAATTGGGGCTAAAAATTGACGGTGATTCCTATGCTAATTTTTTAATGAAGGATATAAATGATACGCTAACTGTTGATGGTAAAGTATTAAATGGCTATTTAATTTGTTATATCCTATTACAATTATTACTGGTGCATGTGCCATTGTTAGTCGCATTGATTGCGGCAGATATGATTTCGGGGGAGGCCAACTTAGGCACACTTCGATTATTATTCACAACACCCTATAGCCGCACACGCTGGGTATTCGCTAAGTTTATAGCTGCAAGCATCTATACCATTTTGCTATTAATATGGTTGGCATTTTTAGCATTGTTTGTTAGCATGTGGATATTTGGTACGGATGATTTATTTTTAATGAAATCGAATTATGTGGTACTGATTGAACAAAATGATGTGCTATGGCGCTATGTGGGTGCTTTTGTTTTTGCGAGTTTTGCTTTATTAACAGTGACAAGTTTGGGTTTTTTATTGTCGAGCTTGTCAAGTAACTCAATTGGTCCGATTGTGGGTACCATGAGTGCCATAGTATTTTTTACCATTTTGAGTACTTTGAATATCCCCTTGTTTACACTTGTGAAGCCTTACTTGTTTACAACGCATATGAATAATTGGAAGGAGTTTTTTGATATCCAAGTGAATTCCAATAATGAGGCTATTAAAGGAAGTATTTTAAACATTCCGAAAATTAAAACCTCGTTGGTAGTATTGACATTACATATAATTTTATTTGTAAGCGCCTCCATCCTCATTATTAAGAAAAAAGATATACTTAGCTAATACCTACAATGAAAAACAATACCAGCTTTTTATCTGCAAGTACTATATTATTTTTGAGCTTGCTATTTAGTTTAAGTGCAAGTGCACAAGTAGATCCCTTGATTGAAAAAGTGGCACAAAAATTAGCCTTGGTCAATGATTACGTGGCGGAGGGCAGTATGAAAACCGATGTTTCATTTATAAAAGCCTCACTCGGTAAGGTAAAGGTATATTTCAAAAAACCTAATTTGCTTAAAGTTAAAAAAGAGGGTGGAATTTCCTTATTGCCAAGAGGTGGGGTTTCCTTAACCATTAATACACTCTTAAATACGAAAGGCTACACTTCCATAGCGGTGGGAACGCAATTGCTCAATGGAAAAAAATTAACAGTCATAAAATTAATTCCGAATGATGATAATTTAGATTGGGTAATTTCTACTTTATGGATTGATCCAGTGGAGGCGCTTGTGTACAAAACTGCCACCACGACTAAGGAAAATGGCAGTTATGAAATCACGATGCAGTATGGTGCCTATGCACAACAAGGCTTAGCGAGTAAAATTATTTTTAGTTTTAACACCAAAGATTATAAATTGCCGAATGGAATTACTTTAGAGTTTGGAGACGAGGACCCTGCAAGTAAACAAAAGATGCTAAAAAATAAAAAAGGAACCATTGAAATAACTTATAATAAGTATACCATTAATAAGGGCATACCCAATAATATATTTTAAAAATGCGCCAATACTTTTTAGTTGTTTTATTTTGCTTATTTATATGCCAGCTTCATGCGCAAACAAAAAACTTTGCTAAAAATTTAGAAGCTGCCGTCATTTTACTTGATAAATGTCAAACCCAGGATCAGTATGTTTCTGCTTTTGCAAAAATGGAGGAATTGCACAAACAAGATCCATCCGCTTGGTTGCCTGCCTATTATGCAGGAATTATAAAAGCAAGAATGGCAATGAAAAAAATGGGCGATGCCGATCAACTTGCCAATGAAGCTATTCAATGGCTAGCGATTACTAAGGCACTGCATAATAGTGATGAAGTGCTATGTTTGGAAAGTATCGTTTATACTTCAAAAATGGCGGTTAATCCTATATTTAGATGGAAGGCCTATGAATCAAGAATAAAGAAACCATTAGAACAGGCAATCGCATTAAATAAAAATAATCCAAGACCCTATATTTTAAAAGCCAATCTTCAATACAAGATGCCTGTTATATTTGGGGGCGGTTGTAATTCCGCAAGGCCCATAGCACAAAAAGCGAAACTTGCATTTGATCAAATCAAAACTGATTTTACGGTAATGCCACACTGGGGAAGACCTATTTTAGAAGATTTGATGAAGGCTTGTCCTTTATAAATAGCTCATTTTGTCGGCCCTATTTATTTATCGTTAATCCATCCCCTCCAAGGTCTCATCTTTAGCACCTGCAAACATACGGGCACTTATTTTTTTCAATGGGTTTAAGCGCATATCTCTATAGCCTTGGCGTGCGTGTAAAATTCTGATACATTCAAATATACTTGCTGTAAAAGAGCCTGCATCGGCCTTGTTTTTACCGGCAATATCAAAAGCAGTGCCGTGATCGGGACTGGTTCTTACGATAGATAATCCTGCAGTAAAATTAACGCCTTCGCCAAAAGCCAATGATTTAAATGGAATTAAACCTTGGTCATGATACATGGCCAATACGCCATCAAATTTTTCATGTTGGCCTCTTGCAAAAAATGCATCTGCAGAATAAGGGCCGTATACCAACATTTGTTGTTTACTTTCTTTAATAGCGGGTTTGATAATTTCAATTTCTTCCTTACCAATTAATCCTTCATCACCTGCATGTGGGTTTAATGCTAATACTGCAATGCGCGGTGCGTCGATACCAAAATCCTTTTTTAAACTACTATTTAAAATAGTGAGCTTTTGTTTAATTTTTTCTTTGGTAATATATTTACCTACTTCCTGAATGGTTACATGTTCGGTGACCAATGCCATTCTTAAATTATCTGCTACAAGTAACATTAAGTTTTCAGTGTTCCCAAATGCATGTTGCAAATAAGGAGTATGACCACTAAAATTAAAACTAGGGGATTGAATATTTTTTTTGTGAATAGGAGCAGTCACCAAACCATCAATATGATTGTTTTTTAAAGCAGCTACGGCAGCTTCTAAGGAAATGAGCGCATACTTACCGCCTATTTCTGTGGATTCCCCTGGGGTAATGGCTACTTCTTCCTCCCAACAATTTAATACATTGACTTGCTTTGGATTTAGCTTTGAAAAATCATTAATGGAAGCATAATTAATGGCGTATTCAGGCAGCCCCTTTTTATAAAAATTTAAGCATTTATTGTTGGCAAATATTACAGGAACCATAAAGTCCAATAGGCGACTATCAGATAATGATTTTATGATTAATTCGATACCAATACCATTTAAATCGCCACAAGTAAAGCCTATAATTGGTTTTTTGATTTCCGGGGTCATATCCATTTGATTAGGCTGTAAAAGTACGCACAAAAACCTAACTTTGCTTCATGCAGTACACGCTAAAAAAATCATTGGGTCAGCACTTTTTAAAGGATGCCTCCATTTGTATTAAAATTAAGGAGGCCTTGCTTGAACAGGAAATTGCCCAATTATTGGAAGTGGGTCCAGGCGGAGGGGCGCTTACGCAGCATATCTATGACATTCCCACTAAGGATTTTAAGGCGATTGAACTAGATACTGAAAAGGTCAATTTTTTATTGCATACGTATCCTGAATTGCAGGGTAAATTGATCAATGCCGATTTTTTAGAAATGAATGTACCGTTTTCGGATGAATTTGTAGTGGTGGGTAATTTCCCTTACAATATATCTACACAGATTGTTTTTAAAGTATTGGATTGGAAATTGCAAGTGCCGGTGATGATTGGGATGTTTCAAAAGGAAGTTGCGGAGCGTATAGCTGCAAAACCTAATTCAAAAGCTTATGGTATTTTGAGCGTATTAGCGCAAGCGTTTTACGATGTGACTTATTTATTTGATGTGCCACCGGAATCATTTACACCGCCACCTAAGGTAATGAGTGGGGTAATTCAAATGAAAAGGAAAGCGAATTTTCCTACGATGCTTTCAGAAAAAAGTTTTTATCATATTGTTAAGATGTCTTTTGGCCAGCGCCGTAAAATGTTACGCAATCCTTTGAAGCCTTTTTTTACTGCAGCACAACTAGAGGATCCAATTTTTACCAAACGTGCCGAAAATTTAACTTTTGAAGATTATGCGGCCTTAACCTTTAAAATGCATGTTGCATCAACCTAAACGACTTATTCGACATAAAAATATTCTATAATGGCATTGAGAATTATTATTACAGCACCAGCACATCCTTTTTTAATGGAAACATTAACGCAGCAAGGGTATGAGGTTATGTATGAACCTGCTATTACCTATGATGCTTTATCAAAAATAATTGATACTGCTACTGGATTGGTCGTTACAACGCGGTTAAAAATTGATCAATCTATAATTAGTGCGGCAACGCAATTAAAATGGATTGGTCGTATCGGAAGTGGTATGGAATTAATTGATACCGAATTTGCTGCTTCAAAAAATATTCAATGTGTGAGTAGCCCCGAAGGAAATTGCACCACCGTAGGCGAGCATACTTTGGGTTTATTATTAAGTTTAATGAATCGTATTCAAAGTTCTTATGCTGAAATAAAAAGTGGGCAATGGATACGTGATGCGAATAGGGCAGATGAACTTACTGGAAAAAAAGTGGGTATTATTGGTTTTGGAAATACGGGTAGTGCTTTTGCAAAAGTTTTATCAGGGTTTGATGTCAAAATATTAGCCCATGATATTTACAAAACAAACTTTGATACCGCACAAATTAAACAAGTGAGTTTGCAAGAAATTCAAAAACAAGCGAATGTGATTAGTTTGCATCTACCATTAACAGAGCTCACCCACCATTATGCAAATGATTCCTTTTTTAATGCTTGCGTTCAAAAGCCCTATTTCTTAAGTACATGTAGGGGTGCCGTAACTAATACCGATGCTTTGCTTAAAGCGCTTCAAAATCAAGTAGTTAGCGGGGTGGGGATGGATGTACTGGAAAACGAACAATTAGACAGCTATAGCTCATCAGAACAGGCGCGTTTACAGGCCTTTATGGCACATCCCAATTTCATTTTAACCCCGCATATCGCTGGGTATAGCCATGAGGCCTATTTGAAGATGTCTCAAATCCTACTAGGAAAATTAGGCATTATTTGACCTTAATTTAATATCTTTGCACAGTGCAACGCTTCATTTATGTGGCGTTGTATTTTTTTTATAACTAAAGTGAACTGTATGAGTGAAATTAATATGTATGTTACGCAAGAGACTTTTGATAAGATGCGTGAGGAATTACATCGAATGAAATCGGTGGATCGTCCTGCGGCTTCTAGGGCTATTGCGGAAGCTAGAGAAAAAGGGGATTTAAAAGAAAATGCGGAATATGATGCGGCAAAGGAAGCACAAGGCATGTTAGAAGCAAAAATTAAGCAACACGAATCTGCCATCTCCAATGCAAAGATTGTGGATACGAGTACCATTGATACAAGTAAGGTGACTATTTTAACTAAGGTGACGATTACCAATCAAGCGACTAAAAAAACAGTGACTTATCATTTAGTGGGAGAAAAGGAAGCGGATTTAAAAGCTGGTAAAATTTCAGCATCCTCGCCGATTGGAAAAGGCTTATTAGGTAAAAAAGTGGGCGAAATTGCCGAAGTGGTTGCGCCAAATGGCACTATGAAATTTATGATTGATAATATTACTATTTAGTAAATAGCATACATAACTATTAGACTGCATCAAAGCGCGCACATTAATCTTGTGGGCGCTTTGTTTTTTTAATTAAATTAGTGTTTCAATACATTGACTATGACTTTGTTTTCAAGAATTATCGCGGGCGAAATTCCTTCTTATAAAATTGCGGAATCGGATCAATTTTTTGCCTTCTTGGATATTTTCCCTTTACAAAAAGGGCATGTACTGGTGGTGCCTAAAATAGAAGTTGATAAAATTTTTGAAGTGCCGGATGATTTTTTAGGGGCGTTATTAATTTTTGCAAAACCCATTGCCAAAGCAATTGAACAAAGCTTCCCATGTAATCGCGTAGGCATGGTTACCGTGGGTTTGGAAGTGCCGCATGCACATGTACACTTGATTCCTATTAATGAAGCAAAGGATATGGAATTTTCACAACCCAAATTAAAATTGTCCAAGGAAGAATTTGAAGAAATTCAAAAAACCATTCAATCACATTTGAATGGGTAAGCAATTTTAAGTGGCGTATCATTTTATTATGAGATTATAAATGCGCCCCTATTTAAGTTTTTGTCTTCCTGGATTTTTTGCTAAAAATGCATCCCAACCTTTTAAACCTTTCGCAGCCGGCATCACTGGGCTACTCATTTGATACCAATGACATAGTGCAACGCCTAATGCATCGGTAGCATCAAAATATTGCGGTTGTTTTTTTAAATCTAAAATTCGCTCCAACATTTTCCAGACCATATCCTTATCAGCATTTCCATTGCCCGTAATGGATTGTTTCACTTTTTTTGGTGCATATTCAGTCACCGGTAATTTAAACTGCATCGCAGCCGCAATCGCTACTCCTTGCGCGCGCCCTAACTTGAGCATACTTTGTACGTTTTTTCCAAAAAAGGGGGCTTCAATGGCAAAATGGGCAGGTTCGTATTTTTCGATGAGTTCAATGATTTTAGCGTGTATTAATTGCAGGCGCGCGTAAATGTCCTTTTCCTTGGTCAATTTCAATACATCCATATGTATTAAAGAAGGCTTACTGCCGCCTTTTAAAACATTTGCATTAAAGTTACAAATATGATGGCAAATTCCGAACTTTACCGCCAATGAAGGAGGTATTAATAAATCGTTTACGCAGTTGGGGAAATAAATCAATTGGATTAATCCTATTTGTAGTTTGCTTGGTCGCTATTTATAATAAAGTAGCGCACAATGAAAATTTGAATCAATACTCAGCCGACATTAAAATTCAGTTTGAGAAAGTTACTTTTTTTGAATGGTCAGTTTTACTATTTCTTTTTTTATTAAACTATTTAATGGAAGCCATCAAGTGGCAAAAATTACTTGCATCCTGGAACCCCATTTCATTTTTTAAATCTTATAAGTCTGTTTTGATTGGACAAGCTTTTGCTTTTTTTACCCCCGCGCGTTCTGGTGACTATGTAGGACGCATTTTATTGCTACCTCCGGGAAGTAAAATTAAAGGGGTGGCACAATTGGCTTGGTCCTCCTATGCGCAACTCATCATTACCATCAGCATTGGGAGTATTACACTTTTTTTTAACCTGCCCTTTTTCCCTTGGATCAAATGGTTTATGCCATTGGGCTTGGTCGCTGCTTTACTTGTTTATTTTCATCCAGGACAATTTAAAGGGTGGTTAAACAAAATAAATAAACTCCAAATTGAAAATAAATTAAAATTGAATTTATTGTTGCTGTCTTTTTTTAAATATGTTGTTTTTGTGCTTCAATATACTTGGGCAGTTAAAATGTTAAACATACCTATTGCGAATATTGATTTATGGATTGCGCTAGGGGTGTTGTTTTTACTACTAAGTATCATTCCTTCAATCAGTTTAACGGATTTAGTGATACGTGGACAATTTATTGTAGTATTATTGGAACCTTACTATAACAATAGTTTAATGCTGATATGCTTAAGTACCATTATTTGGGCCGTTAACTTTTTATTACCTGCCCTCATTGGGGCATTTTTATTAATTAATTTCCGCATAAAGCAATAATTTTGCACCATACTACTAATTAAGCAGACCCTCTTTGATTAAAACCCCTATGTATATTCTTTATATATTATTGAACGCATTATTTTTTCTATTCCCTTACAAACAAGGGGATGGTTTGTGTAATCAAATCAACAAATCCTATCAGGCAGGTGAAAAAGTGAGATACACGATTTATTATAATGTGATTGGTCTGTATGTGAATGCAGGTAAGGCGGAGTTCAGCATAAAATCATCTTCTTGGAATAATACACCGGCCTATACATTTACACTCAATGGCCGTTCTAATTCAAAATATGATTGGATTTTCAAAGTCAGAGACAAATATGAATCAGTGGTAGATGCTAAAACCTTATTACCCTATCAATTTATCCGACATATTAACGAAGGCAGCTTTCATAAAAAGCAAGAAGTGCTATTTGATCAAAAAAATAACACAGCCACTAGTGAAGCGGTTGTTTTTAATACTTCCGATTGTACATTTGATGTTATTAGTGCCATTTATGCTGCACGAAATATTAATTATGAAAAATGTCAAATTAATGATAAAATAAATTTGAGTTTTTTCATTGATGATACTTTATATCCTTCTTATTTTAAATTTTTAGGTCGTTCTGAAATCACGACACAATATGGTCGCTTTAAAGTAATTAAATTAGCGCCCTTGTTGGTGAAGGGCAGTATGTTTGATGGTGGTGAAAAAATGATTGTATGGGTAACGGATGATGAAAACCATATCCCCGTTCGTATTGAAACACCGATTGTTGTTGGAAGTATTAAAGTGGACTTAGATGGCTATGAAAACATCCGACATCCCTTAACCTCATTGATGGAAGTAGTAGAGTAGTGGTGAACTTTATTGCTGCAACCAGGTATGCAATGTGAAACTTGCATTCGATCTAATTCCTTTTTCTGTTTCGTGTAAACTACAACATTCATTGAACGCGTCGTGTTCAAAAAACAAAGTGTAATTATTTTTCACAGCTTCATTTAAGAATAGTTCTTTTTCGGCAAGTGTGATTAATGGTTGCATATCATAGCCCATCACATAAGGGAGTGGTATATGTGCTACGCTGGGTAATAAGTCGGCCATAAAAACCAATGCACGGCCACCTATATTTATTTTAGGAATTAGCATGCCTTGGGTATGTCCATTGACAACAAAGCAGGTGATATTGGGGCTAAAATGAATTTCTTGTAAGTTACTTCCACTTTTAAATGCAGGCAGGCTGATTAATTTTAGTTGGCCGCTCTGTTGCAGGGGTAAAATATTTTCCTTTAAAAAAGATGCTTTTTCGCGCTTATTGGGATTGAGTGCTAATTCCCATTGTGGTTCACTCACCCAGTAAGTAGCATTCGGAAAAGTTAATTTAAATGTGTCATTTTCCTTTTGAACAGCACCTCCTACATGATCAAAATGTAAATGTGTTAATAATACATCCGTGATATCATTGGCACGAAAATTTAATTGATGTAAAGCATCATTTAAGGCAATAGTTTCATGGGGATGGTAGTGACTTAAAAATTTGGCATCTTGTTTGTCACCCATACCCGTATCAATAAGTATTTTTCTTTCTCCGTCAATCACCAACAAACAACGCAAAGCCCAAGTGCATAAATTATTTTCATCTGCCGGATTTAGTTTGTTCCAAATTCCTTTGGGTACAACACCAAACATAGCACCGCCGTCTAATTTAAACTTGCCTGTGTCAACACTAAATACCTGCATGTCCTTTTAATTTTGAAGTGCGATACAATATAACAAACCCAATGATAAAGAATATACACAAAGCCAATACGGAGTTTCGTTGTGATCCAGTGATTTCATTAATAAAACCAAAGCTAAACATGCCAATAACAATCGCTACTTTTTCTGTAACGTCATAAAAGCTGAAATAACTAGTAGTGTCATGTGTTTCAGGCATCAACTTGGAATAAGTACTTCTGCTTACTGATTGTATACCGCCCATGACAAATCCTACTATAATGGATAAGCAATAAAAAGGAACAAGACCATTGCGTGGTAGGTAGTAGCCTATAATACAACCGCCAATCCAAATCAATATCGCTACCATAATGGTATTAAAATTACCCCATTTGCTTGCCAGCTTTGCCATCAGATGCGCGCCTGGTATAGCCACTAATTGTATAATTAATATGGCAATAATTAAGTTGGTGGTAGGTATGTTTAATTCACTCTTACCATAAAGTGTTGCAGCTAACATAACTGTTTGAACGCCCATATTGTAAAAGAAAAAAGATAATAAAAATTGTTTTAATAGCGGTTGTGTTTTAAGTTCAATCCAAACCTTGTGCAGTTCCTTGTAACCTTGTGTAATTAAATTTTTACTGTGTGCGCCTTTGACACCCTTACTTGCAGGAAGTCTTGAAATGGCTAACCAACCAAAGCTGACCCACCAAACGCCGACCAATAAAAATGAAATCTGGGATGCTTTACCCACTGTGATGCCGAACAGTTCAGGTTTTAATACAAACACAAAACAAATAATTTGTAAAAGTACCGAACCAATATAACCCATCATAAATCCTTTCGCGCTAATACGATCGCGATCCTCCGGTGCAGCAATTTCAGGTAGGTAGGAATTATAAAAAACCAAACTGCTCCAAAACCCAACGCAAGCAATAATCACTGAAATTAATCCACCCATAATATGGTCGCTGTCAAAAAAGTAAAGTGAAGCGCAAGACAAGCTACCCATGGTACAAAAAAAACGGAGAAACTGTTTTTTATTACCTCTGTAATCAGCAATAGAGGATAATATGGGCGACATAATTGCCACAATGACAAAAGCAATGGCTAATATATAATTATAAAGTGCGGTATTTGAAAATTCATGTTCCCCAATTTTGATTTTATCAATTAAGGTATTTTCATTGCCATCTCCTGTAACTGCTTCATAGTAGGCGGGAAAAATAGTGGAAGTAATTACAAGATTGTAAACACTATTGGCCCAATCATACATGGCCCATCCGTTGACAACTTTTTTTGAGGCAGTTTGCATACGCGAGTTTATTAGTGTTTTAAAAATACTAATAAATACCCAACTCTCCTATAGGCGGGGTTAGCAAAGATAATTCGTGTATAACAATACCAAAATGGTGATACCCAACACAATTCGGTACCAACCAAAGGGGGCAAATCCCATTTTTTGAACAATTTTGATAAAAAATTGAACCGAGACCAAAGCAACTATAAAAGCAACAATAGCGCCAATCAATAATGTAATGAGGTTATTTGAAGAGAATACTTCAGGATTGGTTTTGTATACATCCAAAGTGCTTTTCGCGGAGGCTGCCATCATTGTTGGCACAGCTAAGAAAAAGGAAAACTCCAATGCTATTTTCTTGCTTAATTTTTGACTCATTCCGCCTATAATAGTTGCGGCACTTCGGCTTAATCCAGGAAAAATAATGGACAACACTTGAAAACAACCAATGATAAATGATTTTTGATAACTTATTTCACCAGCGTCTTTGTTCGTGTTTCCGTTTGCATCATTGTTTGAATTTGTAGTGGAAGCTTTGATATTGCTTGAGCTTGCTTCATTTGCTTTGAATAGTTTGTCTACGAACAAAAGTATTACCCCGCCAGCAATCATTACAATCGCAATCACCCATAAATTATTTAATGCAGCATCAATGTATTTTTTTAATAAAGCCCCAAATAGTAAAGCTGGAATTACTGCTACAATCAGTTTTAAATAAAAACTATAATGCTTGAAATCGAAAAATCTTTTATAATAAATAACCACGATGGAGGCAATGGCAGCTAATTGAATCACAATTTCAAATAAATCAACAAATGGGGAGTCGTCAATGCCTAAAAAAGGATTGGCAAACTTCATATGTGCAGTGCTTGAAATGGGTAAAAACTCAGTGATACCTTCAATGATGGCAATGATTATTGCTTGTATTGTATTCATAATGGTGTATTAAAAAACAGATCCCGAGCGCAGGCGTCGGGATCTGTTTAAATTTTATTTTAATTATGCTTTTTTAAATAGGGCATAAATTTCAACCAAAAAGCCAATGATCATCACGATTGGGGCTAAGGTAATGCGTCTAAAGCTATACACTTCACTTGCATTAAATACATTCGGGTCAGCGCTTTTTCCACCTGTCATTAATAGCATTCCTGCTGTAATTAATAAGGCGCCCACCAACATCCAAATATAATTTGACTTGCCAAAAATGTCTAAGGATTTTTTTGTTTCTTTCTGTGTCATACAATTTTATTTTATGCTATTGTCGTTTCCGCTGGATATACTCTTTTTGGTTGGACTTTATTTCTGAATTATAAATTTAATGAATTCGTTAATATAGATCGTCTAATTTCATTTTTAAATATTTCAATACACTACGGTAAGTGCTAAAAACGGATATGCCCACACCCATAATAATGATGCCGCCAAAGAGTAATAAATCGTTCCCAGCCCCTTGGATGGTTCTGATTTGTGGAAATTGACTACCCGCCCATTGGATTAAACCAAAAAGTAAAACAATGGAAATAAAGGCACTGGTTAATCCATTGATCAATGCACGAATCACTAATGGTTTTGAAATAAAGTTTCTGGTCGCACCCACCATTTGCATGGTTTTAATTAAAAAACGATTACTGAACATGGCTAATCGAATGGTATTGTCGATGCTGATAATTACGATGATGCAAAGTATAATAGACATCACTAAAAAAATCACCCCAATTTTAGTAGCCCTTTCATTCAGGTTGGTGACTAAGCTTTTTGGATATTGAATATCTGCTACCTCTGTTTTGAATGTATTTTCAATAGTTGCGCTAATGCTAGCTAAACTATCCGGATTCACATAATCGGCTTTGGCAAAAAAGTCGACACTTTCAGGAAGTGGGTTTACATCTAATATCTTAGCCCATTCTTCATTGTTTTCTTTATTCCAGATGGCTTTGGCCTTTTCCTTATTTACGTATTCGACGTTTTTAGCATAGGGTTGGCTGGCAATATATTGCTGTACTTTTCCTATTGCATTTTTGTCGGAGGTTCTCAAATAAACGCTAATACGGATATCTTCTTTAAAATTGTCCCCAATGGAATGAAGGTTTAAAAATAGCCATCCCATGATGCCCATAATAAACAATACAATCGCCACCCCAATGACACTATAAATGTAGTTGGGCTTGCTGCGTTTTAAAGAGGTTGATCCGGTAACTGCCATGGCATAAAATTTTACTTGTTCACTTTGCAAATGTAGGGTTTTGAACGCTAATGGCTTACATTTGCAG
>RFZW01000043.1 GCA_009920495.1 Chitinophagia bacterium | reverse complement strand
TCATAGGACTATGTTGCAATTTATAAGTAAAATATTCGGCGGATCTAAAAGTGAGAAAGATGTTAAAAAGATAGCACATTTAGTGCCTATTATTAATGGGCATTTTACGTCCTACCATCAACTTTCCAATGATGCTTTGCGTGGTAAAACCACCGAATTTAAAGCGCGCATCACAGCGCATTTGTCATCTATTGACGAAACTATTCAGGCGGAACAAGCCAAAGCAGAAGCGCTTCCAATGAGTGAGTTTATGGGTCGGGATTCGATCTATCAAAATATAGATGCATTAAAAAAAGACCGTGATAAAGCATTGGAGACCATTTTAATGGATTTATTGCCCGAAGCTTTTGCGGTAGTGAAGGAAGCAGCACGTCGTTTTACAAATAATACCGAATTAGTGTCCACGGCTACTGAATTAGACCGTCAGTTTTCTGTCAAAAAAGAATATGTAAGTATCAAAGGGGCCGAGTCGGTTTTTCAAACAACATGGAAAGCGGCTGGGATGCCCATTACTTGGAATATGGTTCATTATGATGTGCAGTTGATTGGAGGTATCGTTTTGCATGAGGGAAAAATTGCAGAAATGTCCACCGGGGAGGGTAAAACTTTGGTTTCCACTTTGCCTGCCTATTTAAATGCTTTATCAGGTGAAGGGGTGCATATTGTAACGGTGAATGATTACTTAGCCAAAAGAGATAGTGAGTGGAATGGAACTTTATTTGAGTGGTTGGGTTTAACTGTAGATTGTATCGACAAGCATCAGCCCAACTCCGAGGAGCGTCGCGATGCTTATCGTGCTGATATCACTTACGGAACAAACAATGAATTTGGATTTGATTACTTGCGTGATAATATGGTGCATACACCGGAGGAAATGGTACAACGTAAACACCATTTTGCCATGGTGGATGAGGTGGATAGTGTATTGATTGATGATGCACGAACCCCTTTAATTATTTCTGGTCCAATTGGACATCCAACAGGAGAGCAACAATTTTTTGAATTAAAACCAAGGATTGAGAAATTGGTAGACATTCAGAAAAAAGTAGTGAATCAATTTTTAATTGAAGCCAAGAAAAAAATAGCAGAAGGAAATGATGATGTGAAAGATGGCGGATTGGCTTTGTATCGTGCATTCAGAGGTTTGCCTAAGAACGGTGCCATTATCAAATATTTAAGTGAGCCTGGTATTCGTGTAAAATTACAAAAAGCAGAAAATCATTATTTGGCCGATCAACAACGCGAGATGCCCACAGTGGATGCGGAGTTGTATTTCCATATTGATGAAAAAAATAATTCCGTGGAATTAACTGAAAAGGGATTACAGTTAATTACAAAATCGGGTGAGGATCCTAACTTCTTTTTATTGCCAGATATTAGCATTGAACTAAATGCAATTGATCAAAATACAGCAATAAATCCTGAGGATAAATTACAACAAAAGGAAGTCATCATTAATGATTATAGCATTAAGTCCGATCGTATACATACGGTGAATCAATTATTAAAAGCCTATACTTTATTTGATAATGATGTGGAGTATGTGGTGATTGAAGGGCAGGTTAAAATTGTAGATGAGCAAACAGGTCGTATCATGGAAGGGCGTCGTTATTCTGATGGCTTGCACCAAGCGATTGAAGCAAAGGAAAATGTAAAAATTGAAGCGGCGAGTCAAACCTATGCGACTATTACTTTGCAAAACTTTTTCAGGATGTACCATAAGTTGGCGGGTATGACCGGTACTGCGGAAACCGAGGCTTCTGAGTTTTGGAGCATTTATAAATTAGATGTAGTTTCTATACCAACAAATATTCCAGCAATACGTATTGATGATCAGGATTTGGTGTACAAAACCAAGCGTGAAAAATTTGGTGCTGTCATTGATGCCATTGTGGAGTTGCGTGAAAAAGGACGTCCAGTTTTATGTGGTACAACTTCAGTAGAAGTAAGTGAATTGTTGAGTAGAATGTTGCGTCAAAAAAATATTCCACACAATGTTTTGAATGCGAAACAACACGCACGTGAAGCGCAAGTAGTTGCAGAAGCTGGTTTAACGGGTGCAGTTACGATTGCTACGAACATGGCAGGTCGTGGAACGGATATTAAATTAAGCCCCGAAGTAAAAGCGGCGGGTGGTTTGGCCATATTAGGTACGGAAAGGCATGAGTCGCGTCGTGTGGACAGGCAGTTACGTGGTCGTGCTGGACGTCAAGGGGATCCAGGATCTTCTTTATTCTTTGTTTCATTGGAAGATGATTTGATGCGCATGTTTGGTAGCGAAAGAATTGCAAAAATTATGGACTTTGCTGGTTATAAGGAAGGAGAAGTAATTCAGCACAGCATGATTACAAAATCAATTGAACGTGCGCAGAAAAAAGTAGAGGAAAATAACTTTGGTATTCGTAAGCGTTTGTTGGAATATGATGATGTGATGAACAAACAAAGATCCGTGATTTATAAAAAGAGAAGTCATGCCTTATTTGGAGAAAGATTGGCATTGGATTTAGACAACGCTTTTTATCAAGTAGTAGAAGGGTTGGTGGTGAATCATAAAACAATGAATGATTATGAAGCATTCAAGTTGGGACTTATTGTTCAGTTTGGATTAGATAGTAAAATTTCATTGGAACAATTTACTTCCGCTAAGGAAAATGATTTAATTGAATTAGTATATCAGGAAACCATTGGGCATTACGAATACCGTAAAAAGGAAATGATGCAAAATAGTATTCCTGTATTTAAAAATATCAGATTACAACAAGGCAATCATATTGAAAATGTGATCGTGCCTGTGAGTGATGGAAAAACAGCATTTAATGTGCTCGTTAATTTGGATAAAAACATTGCAACAAGTGGTTCTGCTTTAGCTGTTCAATCCGAAAGGTCCATTGCGTTGAGCTTGGTGGATGATGCATGGAAGGAACATTTGCGCGCGATGGATGATTTAAAGCAATCTGTACAAACAGCTACCTATGAGCAAAAGGATCCATTGGTTATTTATAAAATGGAAGCCTTTGAATTATTTAGAAGAATGGATTTGGAGATAAATCATAAGTTGGTACAATTTTTATGTCATGCACATATACCGATGGAAACCAGTGCTGTAAAGGAAGGGCGCAGACTAAAAACTGATTTAAGCAAATTAAGCGCGAATAGATCAGATGAGGTAGATGGCGAAAAAACATACAATGATCCAAGTGAGCAAAAGCAAGCGCCGGTTCAAGTAGGGCC
The DNA here is from genome assembly GCA_009920495.1 of Chitinophagia bacterium. GTDB lineage: Bacteria > Bacteroidota > Bacteroidia > Chitinophagales > Chitinophagaceae > Sediminibacterium. Next base: position 10,668 of record RFZW01000043.1, on the reverse strand, counting down.
AAAAATTGGTCGTAATGATCCATGTCCTTGTGGCAGTGGAAAAAAATACAAAGCATGTCATGGAAAAGATGCCGCTTAATAAATACATTGATCATACCATATTAAAACCAACTTGTTTGGTTGCAGATATTGAAAAATTATGTGCAGAAGCGAAGCAATATGATTTTGCTGCGGTTTGTGTGCCTCCCAATTTTGTAAAACTAGCGAAGGGTTTTGTTGCAGGAACGGATGTGAAAGTAGCAACCGTTATCGGATTCCCATTTGGTTATAGCGCCACCGAAGCAAAAATTGCTGAAATTATTTTAGCGATGGTGGATGGTGCTGATGAATTAGATGTGGTGGCAAATATATCAGCCATAAAAAATGGTGATTGGACAGCTATTGCGGATGAAATAAATCATATCCTACCTATTATTCGATCCAAGGGTAAGGTGATCAAAATAATTATTGAATCGGGGGTATTAACCAATGAAGAAATTATTGCGTGTTGTGATATTTATGGTGCAGCTGGCATTGATTATTTAAAAACTTCTACCGGCTATGCTGAAAAAGGAGCAAGTGTGGAAGCGGTTCAATTATTCAGAAAACATTTGCCGGAGTCGGTTCATATAAAAGCTTCGGGTGGAATTCGTGATTATGAAACAGCGAAACAAATGATTGAAGCCGGAGCCACGCGCATTGGTTGTAGTGCTGGAGTAGCCATTGTGTCGGGTGCAAAAACAGATCAGGTGAAAAGTAACTATTAATTGCTAACTTTAATTAGCAAAACAAAAACATCATCGACCTTAAATATTTTCAGCATGAGCTTACTTGAAAAAATAAAAAACTTAGCAAAGCAAAATCAAGCGGACAATGTCGCTACGCGAAGGTATTTGCATGCGCATCCTGAATTAAGTTATCAGGAATTTGAAACAAGTAAATTTATTCAAGCGGAATTACAAAAAATAGGCATTCCATTTACAGTGATTGCAACTACAGGGGTTTTGGGTATCATTGAAGGAAAAAATCCAACTAAACGTGTTGTTGCATTAAGGGCAGATATGGATGCACTTCCAATTATTGAAGAAAATAAAGTGGATTATATTTCAACCAAGGAAGGCGTGATGCATGCATGCGGACATGATGTGCATACGACTATATTATTAGGAGCTGCAAAAATTTTATGGAGTTTGCGTGATGAGTTTGAAGGCACCATCAAATTATTATTTCAACCAGGGGAGGAAAAAAATCCAGGCGGTGCGAGTTACATGATTCGTGATGGTGCATTGCAAAATCCAATACCACAAGGGATTGTGGCGTTACATGTGCATCCAGGATTGAATTTGGGAAAATTAAGTTTTAGAAAAGGGCGTGTCATGGCAAGTGCGGATGAATTATATATTTCCATTAAAGGTCCAGGTGGACATGCGGCAACGCCACACCAAACAGTCGATACCATTTTAGTTGCATCACAATTAATTACTAGTTTACAAACCATTATATCTCGTAATCGAAATCCACAAAATCCTTCTGTATTATCTATCTGTTCTATTCATGGCGGTAACACAACCAATGTGATACCGAGTGAAGTAAAACTAATGGGCACCTTTAGGGCGATGGATGAAAAATGGCGATTTGAGGCACATGCATTAATGTTGCAGCAAGCAAAAGGTTTGGCAATAGCCACGGGTGCTGAAATTGATTTCAGAGTGGACGTCGGATATCCAACCGTGGATAATGAACCGATGATTACCGAAGCGGCTTGGAAATTAGCCGATCAATATATGGGTGCAGAAAATGTAGAAGAAACAGAGAAAAGAATGGGTGCCGAGGATTTCGGTTACTATTCTCAAATATTACCAGGTTGCTTTTTCAGGTTAGGTGTCAGAAATGAGGCCAAAGGGATCATACATAATGTACATACCCCTCATTTTAATATTGATGAGTCGGCCATTGAACATGGAGTAGGCATGATGTGCTATTTGGGGGTTAATTTATATGCCTAAATAGGCAAAAACCCGTTTTAAATTAATTCACTAACTTTGGTCTTCAAAACTAACATTCGTTATAAACCTATTTCATGTCAAAAAAAGATAATTTAAGAAGGGAACAGGCATTAGAATATCACGCTTCGGGAAGACCAGGTAAAATTGAAGTGGTACCCACCAAGGAGGCAAAAACCCAAAAGGACTTATCCTTGGCGTATAGCCCGGGCGTGGCAATACCTTGTACCGAAATTAAAAACAATCCTAGCGATGTTTATAAGTATACTGCAAAAGGAAATTTAGTGGGGGTTATTACGAATGGAACGGCGGTGTTGGGTTTGGGAAATATTGGACCATTGGCGAGTAAGCCCGTGATGGAAGGAAAGGCGGTATTGTTTAAAATATTTGCAGACATTGATGTATTTGATATTGAAATCAATGAAACAGATCCTGATAAATTTATTGAAATTGTAAAATCGTTGGAGCCCACATTTGGGGGAATTAATTTAGAAGATATTAAAGCGCCTGAATGTTTTTATATTGAACAACAGCTGAGGGAAAAAATGAATATCCCTGTAATGCATGATGATCAACATGGTACTGCCATTATTAGTAGTGCAGCTTTGTTAAATGCATTAGAATTACAAAAAAAGAGAATTGATAAAGCAAAATTCGTAGTGAATGGAGCGATCGAAAACCATTTGCCATAAAATCCGATAATATTACTTTAGCGCAAGCGATGAAAACAGCGGATGTGTTTTTAGGATTAAGTGTAGGCAATGTGGTTACACCTGAGATGGTTTTATCCATGCCTAAAAATCCAATCGTATTTGCATTAGCGAATCCTGATCCTGAAATTGATTATGAAGCAGCAACTGCAGTGCGTAAGGATATTATTATGGCTACTGGCCGATCCGATTTTCCTAATCAAGTAAATAATGTATTAGGCTTCCCTTATATATTCCGTGGCGCATTGGATGTGCGCGCAAAATCAATTAATGAAGCGATGAAGTTAGCGGCTGTGAAAGCGCTAGCGGAACTAGCAAAATCAGCGGTGCCTGATTTGGTGAACATGGCTTATAACCAACAAAGCTTAAGTTTTGGATCAGAATATATTATTCCAAAGCCGTTAGATCCAAGATTATTAAGCACTTTAGCACCTGCAGTAGCAAAAGCGGCAGTGGAATCGGGCGTTGCGCAACAAATCATTACCAATTGGGATGAATATGAATTACAATTAAACAAACGACTTGGTTTAGATAACCAGTTAATGCGTATTATTAGTAATAAGGCGCGCCGTGATCCAAAACGATTGGTTTTTTCTGACGCAGAAAATATTAAAATATTAAAAGCGGCAAGTATTATATATGATGATGGTATTGCTTATCCAATTTTATTAGGAAATGAAACCCGCATAAAAAATATTGCAGCCGAAAATAATATTGATATTACTGACTTGCCCATCATTGATATACGAAGTGATGAAATGGAAGCGAAAAGAGAATTTTTTGGATCTATCTTATTTCAAAAAAGACAGAGAAAGGGGATTAATAAGTATGAGAGTTTAAAGTTAATGCGCACACAAAATTACTTTGGTGCCATGATGGTAGAAACTGGCGAAGCTGATGCCATGCTTTCAGGATTAACCCGAAATTATGCAGAAGGTATTCGACCTGCAGTACAAATTATAGGAACTGAGGAAGGGGTTAAAAAAATTGCAGGGATGTATTTGTTGTTAACTAAAAAAGGACCATTGTTTTTAGCAGATACCACTGTAAATATTAAGCCAACAGCTGAGGAAATTGCAGATATTACTTTAATGGTCGCAAAGGAAGTGCGTAATTTTAATATTGAGCCACGCATTGCCATGTTGAGTTATTCTAATTTTGGTAGTAGTGATACCGAGGAGGCAAAAATGATGGCGGAAGCAACAAAAATTGTGAAGCAACGCAACCCATCCTTAATTGTGGATGGTGAAATGCAAGGGATGCTGGCATTTAATAAAGATATTTTAAAGGAAAATTATCCATTTAGTGAATTAGTGGATGTAGATGTGAATGTGTTAATCTTCCCTAATTTAACGGCCGGAAATGTAGCTTATCATTTACTAAAAGAAATTGGTGGGGTAGATATCATTGGTCCTATTTTATTGGGATTGAAAAAACCAGTGAATGTTTTACAATTAGGATCAGGGGTTCGTAATATAATTAATATGGCAACGGTTGCCGTAGTGGACGCGCAATTAAAATCGCGTGTGGATACAAATACAGAAGTACAAAGATCAAGTTGGTGGAAGCGATTAAAGAAAAGAAAAAAGTAGTATGAATTATTTCACCCATTTTGGTAAATACCTTTTAATGTTAAAGGGCATGTTTACTGCCACCGAAAATAAATTGATGTTTTGGCGGGAGTACAGCAAGCAATGTGTGGACATAGGTATTGGATCTTTACCCATTGTGGTGATTATTTCCTTTTTTTTAGGTGCGGTGATGACCGTGCAAACTGCCGCACAGTTAGTGAGTCCCATGGTGCCACTGAGTACCATTGGTATAATTGTGAGGGATGGAATGCTGTTGGAATTTGCACCTACTTTTTTAAGCATCGTATTAGCAGGGGTAGTTGGGAGCAAGATTGCCAGTGAGTTAGGCAATATGCGCATTTCTGAGCAGATAGATGCATTGGAAATTATGGGGATCAATACCAAAAACTATTTAATCTTACCAAAAATTTTAGGCGCTTTTACCATTGTGCCATTACTAGTGGGCATTTCTGCAGTCATTGGTATTTGGGGCGGATACTTAGTTGGCAATTGGACAGGCTCGGTACCTGCAGAAGTTTTTTTAACTGGAATTAGAAAAGGAGTGGATACGCATTACATCACCATTGCATTTTACAAATCGTTTATTTTCTCATTTATTATAAGTACGGTACCTTGTTATTTCGGCTATAATGTAAAAGGAGGCGCTCTTGAAATTGGTAAAGCGGGAACCCAGTCGGTGGTGGTAAGTTGCATATTAATTTTAATTGCAGATTATATAGTTGCAGCCATTGCATTATAGTTTAACTTAGTAGTATAAATTATAGCAATGAAAATAAGCTTTCATGGCGCAGCGCGCACAGTAACAGGTTCAAAGCATTTAGTTCAATTGGATAACAACGAAACATTTTTGTTGGATTGTGGTTTATTTCAAGGAATGGGCCGAGATACTGATTCTTTAAATGCAAAATTTGGATTTGATGCTACCAAGGTTGATTATGTTATTTTATCTCATGCACATATTGATCATAGCGGATTACTTCCTAAATTAGTAAAGGAAGGATTTACAGGTACGATTTATTGTACGCCTGGCACCAAAGCACTTACGGAAATTTTATTGGAAGATTCTGCAATGATACAACGTGATGATGCTAAATATGGCAATAAGCGTCGCGCTAAACAAGGTTTGCCCCCTATTGAACCATTATATGATATGGATGATGTAAACCTAACGATACCTTTATTTAAAGCGGTTGAGTATAATACCCCCACAAAAATTTCTGATTCGGTAGAAGTTTTATTTACTGATGCAGGGCATATTATTGGTAGCGCTGCAGTAAGTTTAAAAATCAAGAATGGTGAAAATTTAGAGTCACTCACTTTTAGTGGTGACATTGGAAGGTATCGTGACATGATTCTTCGTTCACCTTCTGAATTCCCGCATGCTGATTATATTATTATTGAAAGTACCTACGGGGACAAGCTGCATGATTTAATTCACACTACGCCAGATGATTTATTAAAATGGATTGAATCCACTTGTGTGGAACAAAAAGGTAATTTAATTATTCCTGCATTTAGTGTGGGACGTACACAGGAAATTTTGTTTGAATTAAATCAATTGTCACTAGAAAAAAGATTACCCCATATACCTATATATGTGGACAGTCCTTTAAGTATGGAGGCGACAGAGGTATTAAAAAAATTCCCCAAATATTTTAATAAAAAAATTCAAAAGATATTGGAAGTGGATGATGATCCATTTGATTTTGAAGGATTGCGCTATATAAAATCCGTAGAGGAAAGTAAAGCCTTGAATGAGGACTTACATCCCAAGGTAATTATATCGGCATCAGGTATGGCAGATGCGGGCAGGGTAAAGCACCACATTAAAAACAATATCAGCAATGCAAAAAACACCATTTTGTTAGTGGGTTATTGTGAGCCACATTCTTTGGGTGGGCGATTAATGAATGGTGCCAAGGAAGTCAAAATTTACAGTGAGTTATATGATGTGGTGGCCAAAGTAGGTTCCATCCGAAGCATGAGTGCGCATGGTGATTATGAGGACTTAATGCAATTTTTAGCATGTCAAACCCCTGATTTAGTGAAGCAAGTTTTTGTAGTACATGGGGAGGCCGAGGTGCAGGACCATTTTGCGGAAAGATTACGTAAAAAAGGATTTAAGGAAGTGCATGCCCCTGAAATGCATGAAAGCTTTGAGTTGCAATAATTAAAATAAACTTTGTGGTGTAAAAATTTTATAGTCAAATTTTTCGCAAGGATCGATGCTTTGCTGAAAACTTTTTGCAACCGTATGGGCGCTCATTTTATTCGTATCGAACTGGGTAGCGGCGATTTCAGTAATCTGCTTTTCGTTCAAATTTTCATTAACCCAACTATTTGCCAAATCATCATCTAAAATAGTCGGCATTCTATTTTTTACATTGTGAATTTTGCGCATCAATGCATTGGCCTCGGTTGTTATTATTCCGAAGCTGTTTTTTATTTCACCAGTTTGATGGTTGGTCCATGTGTTCCAAACCCCTGCTATATAAAAAATGGGCACATCGTTCACTGAAACGCAATGCGGGTATTTTTCTTTATTAAGTTCCTGCCATTCAAAAAAATGGGAGGCTAGTACCAGGCATCTATTTGTATATATTGTTGCTGCTGCTACTTTATTGGTAAGTAGGGTTTCCGACTTAATATTGAGGGTGGTGTATTTTTTTCTTGATTCTATTAATTCCTTTTCATTACGCGCCCAATTGGGGATTAATTCCCAATGCATTAAGCCGGGTCTTAAATTTGGCTGGGTTACATTACCGCTTGGGTCATTGTATATAACTGGCCATTGGTCATAAGCAAACCCAGATTGAACTGGAATATCTAGGGCATCCAAGTCCAATACTTTGTCGCCTATTTTTATAGTTTGCTTTTTAGGAATTTTGATGCCAATGACGTAACACATGGAGTAAAAATAACAATAAAATTGTTCGGATTCTAGTGAACTAAAGATAAATTGCATATGTTATATAAATAAAGAAAACCATGAAATCACTATCCATAATATTACTTCTTGCTGCTATTTACTTTGTATTTCAATCATTTATCTCTAAATATGTGTTTGATACAGAAAAGCAGGTATATCGGGTTGTCAAAAAAGAGGCTGATTTTGAAATCAGGTATTACCCCGAAGCTTTAATGGCAACCGTTTATTCAAAAGGAACCAATTATAAATCAGTTTCTAGTTCGGGCTTTAATAAATTAGCTAAATATATATTTGGCGGGAATCAACAAAAGGAAAGTATTTCCATGACTGCTCCAGTGAGAATGAGTATCACAGAAAATGGATCAAGTATGAGTTTCGTTATGCCCCAAAAATATAATAATCAATCTTTACCCACCCCGAATGATCCAAATATCGAAATAAAAAAATCGCTACCAGAATATGTTGCCGTTATTAGTTTTGGTGGGTATGCGACAGATGAAAAAATTGCCGTTGCTTATCAAAACCTAGTTAAAATTTTATCCGAGAAAAAAATTATTACTAAAGGTGGGTATAAGCTTTTAGGTTATAACGCACCCTATCAATTTATGGGTAGGACCAACGAGGTAATCATACCAATAGAATGGACAGAATAGCTTTAGTTTTTCCTATTCAATATTGGGTATCATTTTAGGTAAATTAAAAACAATTATACGTTTGGGACTTTATGAGTTTATTAAAGTCACTTCAAATTGGTTTGACATGTGTTACGCTGCCTTGGGTGCCGGTTGGTTCCGCCAATACAAGATACTTAATCAATGAAATTGTTTTAGGAGAGGAGTCGGATGTGGATGAGCATGATAATAGAATCAGCCATTTTGAATTGTATTTAAACGCAATGCGTCAAATGGGAACGCCAACAAATTTGATTGATGCGTTGATCAATGAAATTAATCATGGACATTCCATTGAACAGGCCATTCAACTTGCACCATTACCTGATAAAGTGAGAATGTTTTTACAGTACACTTTCGATATCGCTCAAAATGCACCATTGCATGTTAAAGCGGCGGTATTTACATTTGGTAGGGAGGATTTAATTCCAGATATGTTTACGGCAATTTTAAATAAAATTTATAAGGATCATCCGGATCAAGTAGCCACTTTCAAATACTATATTGAAAGGCATATTGAAGTGGATGGTGGTCATCATAGCCACTTAGCCTTAGAAATGGTCGCAGAGCTATGTGGTAATGATGCTACAAAATGGGCCGAAGCAACTAGCGCATCTCTAAAGGCTTTGGAAATGAGGGCACAATTGTGGGATGCAATTATTGATCACCACATGGATTAGTTTTTTTCTTATTTTCGACATAAATACGCTTGATATGTTGCATTCTATAGGAACTTGTTTATGGTTTGATGGTAAAGCAAAAGAAGCTGCTCATTATTACAAAGAAATATTTGGTGAGGTGAATATTATCTCAGAAAATCCTATGGCGGTAGTTTATACGCTATTTGGTCGCCGTTTCATGAATTTAAATGCTGGTCCTGGGTATCCAATTAATCCGTCAATATCATTTTATGTTAGCGCAGAAACTGATTCGGAATTGGATATAATTTGGGAAAAGTTAATCAATGAAGGTAAAATATTAATGCCTTTAAATAAATATCCATGGAGCGAAAAATATGGTTGGTGTGCGGATAAGTTTGGTGTCAACTGGCAATTAATGTTAGGTCATAAGAGTAGCTCCAAAGTGATGCCACATTTATTATTCACAGGTGCTAATGCAGGTCAAGCGAAAGAGGCCATTGCATATTATTCTGGTTTGTTTGTTGATTCAAAAACTATTATAGTTGATGAATATAAAATAGGGGAGCCTGATGTAGCTGGTTTTATTAAATATGCACAATTTGAATTGAATAATCTTTCATTTGGCATCATGGATAGTTCAGCCCCACATAAATTTACATTTAATGAAGGCGTCTCATTTGTTGTTACGGTGGATACGCAAGAAGAAATAGATTTTTATTGGGAATATTTGGTAAAGGATGGTGCGCCTGGAAGATGTGGCTGGTTAAAGGATAAGTATGGGGTAAGCTGGCAGGTCGTGCCTAGTATGCTCGGGAAATTAATGACCAATCCTGAAACAGCACCTAAAGCAACCTATGCTTTTTTGCAAATGTCTAAGTTTATTATTGCTGATTTAGAAAAAGCGGTTGAATAATAAAAGTCTTTTAAATAAAATATTTTTGCACAATTATTTTTCAATACTCGAAAAAACTAAGTCATTTAAAAATACAATAATCTGATCTTCATTTTTTGATTTACTAAAATCAGTTAAAGAAGGAAGATGATGCATAAAGAAGTTTTGTAAATGTGCTACTTCAATGATCGTAGATGCGAGTGAGTGTGGATATTTGTATTTTGCATTACATTCTAAAATGATATCTCCAACCGTATTACACAAGTCCTTATAGGGTTTAAAGTATTCTTGTTTATTGTCTTGACTGACTTGTTTGGTTAAGTAGGCTTTTGAACCTTCTGAAATTAGTATTTGGTGTAAGATGGATTCATCTACATGTCCAGTCGTAATATCATCTTCCACAGTACTTGCTAATATGGTGATTACTTTTTTTAGCTTGGATGTAGGGTTCGCTACATTTTTAGTTTGGTATCCAATCTGAAATTCCAACCACCCCCAATACCAAGAAATAATGTAAACCAATAATTTATGCTTGTTTTCAAAGTATCTATATACCCCTGCTTCGGTTGTGCCAATGGCCTCTGCTAATTTTTTGAACGTAAAGGCTTCAAAACCATGCTTATATATACCCCTGCTTCGGTTGTGCCAATGGCCTCTGCTAATTTTTTGAACGTAAAGGCTTCAAAACCATGCTTATGTATAAGCTCAATGCTAAATTTGATAATATTTTTCCCTAATTCGGACTGTTCCGGGTCTCTTAAGTAAAGAGACGCATTCATTTTTATCTGCACTTCTAGTTTCATAAAGGTGGGCGATCCCCATTTTTTACAAAAGTAGTAAAAATATTTTTACAATTATTTATGATAGTAATACTATTATTTAAAATATTATTACTATTTTTGTCTGGTAAACTTAAAAAATTAACAAAATGAGTCTATTTAAACACATCAAAAACGATTTACCAGCAAGCATTGTGGTATTTTTTGTTGCCGTACCCTTATGTTTAGGGATTGCACTTGCTTCTGGCGCCCCTTTATTTGCAGGTATCATAGCAGGGATAGTTGGGGGCATTGTTGTAGGTACAGCTAGTGGTTCACCTCTAGGTGTCAGTGGCCCCGCTGCAGGTTTAGCCGTTATCGTATTAACCTCTATCGCTACTTTGGGTGGTTCTTACCAGGCATTTTTAACCGCTGTGGTTATAGCAGGGGTTATACAATTGGCCTTGGGATATGCTAAAGCAGGTTTTATCGC
>RFZW01000042.1 GCA_009920495.1 Chitinophagia bacterium | reverse complement strand
ATTTACTTAACCTTAATTGCATTTCCATTTCATCTTTATTGGCATATTCATTTAGCTAATTTATTATCTATTTTATTATTATGGTTTTATTCAACCAATATTAAAAAAAAGTTATTAATTGGTAATGTACTTATTGCAATTTTAACAGCATGGGTGATTGGTGTGGTGTATTTTTCTAAATTCACGATGACTGGAATAATTAATGCAGGTAGTGCGACTCCGACTGATTTACGTTTTTTCAAATTAATGATATTGTATGCTGCTTTTGCCTTTGTATTAACTATCATCAGAGAAGCACTTAAAGATATCGAGGATATGGAAGGAGATGCGAAATTTGGATGTAGAACATTGCCCATCGTTTGGGGATTAAAAGCAACCAAAGTGTATTTGGCAGTATGGTTGGTGGTAGTGATTGCAGTATTAACTATTATTCAATTTTATGTAGTTCCATTTGGTTGGTGGTTAAGTATTGTTTATTGTATCGTCTTTATTATTGCGCCATTGGTGTTGGTGTTATACAAGTTAAATAAATCATTCACTAGTAAGGATTTTAATACGCTTAGCAATTGGGTTAAAATTGCAATGCTAGCTGGGGTGCTCTCTATGGTGTTTTTTTATTTTTTATATTAATCTCGGCTAATTACAAAATAGAATATATAAAATGGAACCATTTATATTAGCTTCTCAATCTCCCCGTCGCCAAATGCTGTTAACCTGGGCGGATCTGGCATTTGAAGTGATTGTTTCCGATTCAGATGAAACCTATCCGTCGACCATGGATTTAAATGAAGTGCCAGTATATATTGCAAAGAATAAAGCACAGGCAGTGCATGAAAAAATAATACTTTCCTATCCGCAACATTTGAACAAGAACATAGTTGCAGCTGATACCATTGTTGTATTAGCCGGCAATGTATTAGGCAAGCCTTCCAATAAGCAAGAAGCAATAGCCTCTTTAACTGCACTATCTGGAAAAACACATCAAGTAATTACAGGCGTTGTTTTACGTTATCAAGGCAAGGAATATTCATTTAGTGAAACTACTTTGGTTACATTTAATAATTTAACCTTGGAGCAAATTGAATACTATGTTGAAAATTACAAACCTTATGACAAAGCAGGTGGTTATGCGATTCAGGAATGGATAGGGGTAGTGGGAATACAAAGTATTGAAGGCGATTTTTATAATGTCATGGGTTTGCCTGTAAGTAAACTATTGCAAAAAATAAAGCAACTAGAATTGAGCTAGTTGCTTTATAATATTTTTTTTGTTCGGGGCCTTTATTTCAATCTGTTTTTTTAACTATTGCCAATTAAATGCAATGTCTAAAACAACGTCCGGGTGTAAGCTTCTTTCCACAGGACAAGTGCGCGCGACGCGCTCTAAAATTTCTTTTGTTTTTTCGTCTACATTTAATCCAGCAGGCATCGTGACATGAGCAATTATTTTTCCAATTCTACGTGGATCTGATACCATCACTTTAGTTACTTCCACTTTAGCGCCATCTAGTACAATATTCATGGTTTCGGCTTTAATCCCCATGGTGGTAATCATACAAGCCCCTAAACCTGTTGCTATTAAGTCGGTGGGCGAGAATCGTTCTCCCTTTCCTTTATTGTCTGTAGGTGCGTCGGTTTCAATGGCAGAACCACTTTGTAAATGAAGGCAGGTGGTTCTTAAATTAGATTCGTATGTAACTGATGCTGTCATAAGTAGGATTAAAAATATTTGTGATTGGTGAAAATGTTTTTAAACTAAATCGCCCTGGTTCTGGTAGGGGCAATATTTTGTTTGCCGGTGTTTAATTGAATGGTGACCACAAGTGAAATAATAAAGTATACGACTAGTATTAAGTTAAGTTGTCCAATATGTTTACTGGCGCCAAACCAATCGCCCATAAAATAAATAATACCTAATCCAAAAGCGGTTTTCATTATTTCCCAAACAAATGCATATTTACTGCCATCCATTAGATCGGTTAATGCATATACATACACAAATACAAATGCGCCATAAATAAACATATTGGGGAAGCCAATATTTGCAATATTCCCTAACATAAAAGCAACACCAATAAAAATAATAATTAATTGCATCCAAATCCAAGATATAAATAGGGGGTCTTGACTGGTGGTATACTTGTCAAAATTATAGACATCGTCAATTTTATAAACGGGATTTTTTGCTGCAACATCCGCAGGGCGCCAGCCAGTGGGCTTTGACCAAACCCTAATTTTATCAACAAAGCTATTTGCACGCCATGCATCCGTTATCAATAACCACATATGTATAAAATTAATTCGAATGGGATTCCATGTTCTCATTGGGCGAGTAATGCCATACACTGGTGGAATATCAGCACGCTCTTCCATAAATGTGCCAAACATTTTATCCCAGATGATAAATATTTGCGCTAAATTTTTATCAAGATATTCTTTATTAAATGCATGATGTACTCGGTGATGAGAAGGAGTTACGATTATTTTTTCTAAAAATCCCATACGATTAATATATCTGGTGTGATACCAAAATTGGGCAAAAAACTGAATGGGCGTAACTGTTGCAACCACCAATGGTGAAATACCCAATAAGGCTGCAGGTATCATGAAGATGGAAAATATTTTCACGAAGGATGAAATAGGTTGGCGAACAGCACAGGCCAAATCGAATTCTTCACTACTATGATGCACAATATGGCTATTCCAGAAAAAGTTATTTGCATGATCAATCCGGTGCACCCAATAATGAGAAAAGTCAAGCGCAACAAATGCGATTACATAAGTCAACCAAGTTGTTGTAATATGGGTTAAGGCAATTTTTTCCTCAATCCAGCTATAACTTATGATAGTTATACTTAAGCCTAATACATTTTTTGTGACCATCGTAATCGCTGATGTAAGGCTACTTATGGTGTCCATATTGTTTACCCTTTCTTTTTTTATATACCAGCCATATAATTTTTCAAGCAATATAAAAGTGAAAAATATTGGCATTGCAAAAAGTAAAATTTTTCCATATTTTTCCATAAATCTTCAATTTTAAAAATTAAGTAAACGCTTCCTATATAAGGTGTATGAAGATAGCCATTTATTTTTGTGATTTTAGACTGCTATTTATATTTTATAATTTTAAATATGGCACATAAAATATGGGTTATTAATGACAAGTCTTGTATTTTTGTGGCTGATTATAGCGCAACGAATTATGCAAGAATTACCCATCGTAAATGTGGAGACGGAAACAAGAATAAAAAAACCAGATTGGTTAAGGGTGAAGCTGCCTATTGGGGAAAGCTATAAACATGTGCGCGGATTGGTTGATAAGCACAAACTTCATACCATTTGTGAGAGCGGCAATTGTCCAAATATGGGAGAGTGCTGGGGCGAGGGTACGGCCACCTTTATGATATTAGGTAATATATGTACAAGAAGTTGCCAGTTTTGTGCAGTGGCTACAGGGCGACCTAAACCGGTGGAATGGGATGAGCCACAACGCGTAGCCGAAGCCATTTTATTGATGAAAGTAAAACATGCAGTATTAACAAGTGTAGATAGAGATGAATTACCTGATGGCGGCTCCATCATTTGGTTTAATACAATTAAGGCCATTAAAACTTTGTCTCCTGAAACTACTTTGGAAACTTTAATTCCCGATTTTAGAGGCATCCCAGATCAAATACAAAGAATTATTGATGCGGCACCTGAAGTGGTAAGTCATAATATGGAGACGGTGGAAAGAAACACGCAAAAAGTGCGGGTACAAGCAAAATACAGAAGAAGCTTAAAAGTATTAGAAACTTTGAAGTTGGGAGGTATGCGCACAAAAACAGGAATGATGTTAGGTATTGGAGAAGAGAAAGCGGAAGTGATACAATCAATGAAGGATTTGGTTGGGGTAGGTTGCGATGTACTTACATTAGGGCAATATTTACAACCCACCAAAAAGCATTTACCTGTGCAGCGTTTTGTGCATCCCGATGAATTTGCCGAGTTAAGACAAATTGGATATGAACTTGGATTTGATTACGTGGAAAGTGGCCCACTTGTGCGCTCATCCTACCATAGTGAAAAACATGTGATACAAGGTTGGGGTAAAACAAAATGGATGGAGGAACAAGCTTTAATAAAATAGGTTGCAATATTTATGCTAATAATTATTTAGTCGGTGTAAGCTTCAGCTACTTAAAAATTATATTCGGAATCTCATAAAATAAAAATGTCCCCCCGAGTTCTCGGGGGGACATTTTTTATAGATGGGGTAGTAAAACTAATTTTAGTAAATAAAACTATAGTTCCCACATTAAAGCACTTGCGCCTAAAATAGCCGCATCAGATTCCTTTAAATGGCTAACGAGTATCTTTACTTTATTTTGGAATATCTCAATCACATTCGCTTCCAAATGCTCACGGGTGGGTTTTAAAATTAAATCTCCTGCTTTTGTTAAGCCGCCAAATAATATAATTGCTTCAGGGCTTGAAAACATCACAAAATTAGCCAATGCCATGCCTAATACTTTTCCCGTGAATGCAAAAACTTCTTTGGCAACTTCATCCCCTTTGGTGGCTGCTTCAAATACTGCTTTTGAATTTAATGCTCCTTTAGGTATATCACGTAATGAGCTTGGACGATCTGTAGTTTCAAGTATTTCAATAGCAGATTGTGCAACACCAGTAGCAGAAGCATAGCTTTCCAAGGAACCTTTTTTGCCAGTACCTGGATGTAATCTGCCATCAGGAATAATGGTAGTATGACCTAATTCACCAGCAAAGCCATCATGTCCATAGATGAGCTGTCCATTAGCAACAATACCACTTCCAACACCTGTTCCTAAAGTGATCATGATAAAATCTTTCATGCCTTGCGCAGCGCCATACATCATCTCACCAACAGCAGCAGCATTTGCATCATTAGTCAATCGCACTGGAATTTTAAATTTATCCTGCAGCATTCTTGCTAAAGGTATAATTCCTTTCCAAGGTAGGTTAGGGGCATATTCAATATTACCGGTATAAACATTTCCGTTAGGAGCGCCTACACCAATACCTTTAATACGTCCAACGCCGCCCACTTTTTCAATAAGTATACTTATGTTCGTGCTTTTTTGTTGATATCTCACTTGCAAATAAAACATTGCCTACATTATCAACGATACCAAATTTGGTACCTGTCCCTCCAATATCAACTCCAACTACAAAAGCGTCCATTGTATAATTTTATAATATTCAATTAATGTCCTCCACTTACTTGTGCATCAAAATCAAGTCCTTGTTTTTTTAATACACTCTTTAATTTTAACGCAAGTAATGCTAAAATTCCAAAGCATACAGCAGCTAAAATATAAGATTGGTGCATACCAACGCTAGCATTATCTCCTAATACACCTTGTAATGGCGGGATAATTGCACCTCCTAAAATCATCATAATTAAAAAGGCAGAACCTTGACTTGTATACTTTCCCAAACCGCCTACGCCTAATGAAAAAATACAAGGCCACATTACTGAACAAGCTAAACCGCCTGCCATGAAAGCATATACTGAAGTAATGCCATTTGTAAATACGCCCACAAGCATTGCTGCTGTAGCAAAAATAGATACGGCAAATAATGTTTTAACCGGTTTTTCTTGACCGTAAAAGAAAGTAGCGATTGCAATTACAATAAATATTGCATAGCCATATAAATCAGAAACGTCGTTTCCGTAAATTTTACTCACGCCTAATACTACTGCAAAGGCAATAAAAGGAACAACAATCATCATCAATTTTTTCATTGTGCCTTTTAAGTTAAATACACTCACAGCACCTGTCCAACGACCAATCATTAAGCTACCCCAATACAAGGAGATATATTTTGAAATTTCACTTTCATCTAATCCTAATTCAGTAATATAACCTGGATTTTTTAATAATGCACCAAAGTTATTATCAATGGTTACTTCGACACCTACATAAATAAATATCGCCAACATGCCATAAATAAGTTGTTGGTATTTCATGGCACCCCAGCCTGCATCATTTTTCATTGCACTACTATTTGAATAAAATAGAATAACAACAACTGATGCTAATGTCATAATTAGCAAATTCAATTTTGGAACATCTGTTAATTGACCTACAACAATGATAGCGCCAATTAATAAAGTCATAATTAATAAAGAACCTGCTGCTTTGTTAGCTGTCTCAAACTTCTCTTCATTTTTTCCATCAGGTAATTTTTTAGATAAGCTAAAAAATATGGCTACAGCAGCAAATACACCTGCTACAATTAAGTAAAGCAAATTGATATTAGTAACAGTCACAACGCTGTTTTTTGCAGCAGGACTACCAAACAAGAAAAAGCTTACAATCAATGGTCCAATCGTTGTTCCAATACTATTTAAGCTACCGCCTAAATTTAAACGGTGTGAACCTGTAGCTGGGTCACCTAACAATATAGCAAAAGGTTGCGCAGCTGTTTGTTGTAATGAAAATCCCAATGCCACCACAAAAAATGCAGCCAAAATTGCTGGGAACGAATTTGCATTGGCTGCAGGTATAATAAGTAATGCCCCAACCACTGAAATCCACAAACCATAGATAATGCCTTTTTTATATCCAATCTTATTTAAAATGTCATACCCAATTAGGTTAGAGCATAAGAATAAAATTAAAGAACCAATAAAGTAAGCACCATAAAACGCAGAACCAATCAATTGAGACTCAAATTGACTTAAGTTGAAATGGGTTTTACAAAATGGGATGAAAATACTATTGGAGGCGGCAATAAATCCCCAAAAGAAGAAAACAAGAACTAGGGTACTTAATGCACCTGTGTTGGTGGGTTGTTTGGTTTGGCTCATAAAATTCGTTAGTTTAATCGGTTATCTTTTTTCGATTGTGTAAAATACTTAAAATAATAATTAAATGTTCATTTTAGGTCAAATCAATCATTAAATATTTTATTGATATTCAATGATATTTTTAGTAAATTTAATATTAAATGAACTTTCATAAATGATAGTTTTACATGTAAGCGCAGAGTGTTATCCAATGGCAAAGGCAGGTGGATTGGGCGATGTCGTTGGGGCTTTGCCTAAGTATCAAAAAAAAATGGGCGATGATTCCATGGTAGTCATGCCTATGTATGATACCCCTTTTTTAAAAGGTAATTCCTGGGATACCATTTTTAAAGGGAAAATGAATTTAGGGGATTGGCAATTTGATTACACCATTATTAAGGAGCAAACAGGTAAATTAGGCTATTCCTTGTTTTTGGTAGATATCAATGGTGTATTAGATCGGCCTAAAATTTATGGGTACGATGATGATATTAGTCGTTTTTTAGCATTTCAAGTGTCCGTTTTAAATTGGTTATCGCATTGGGCGGTTTTACCCGATGTGTTGCACTGTCATGATCATCAAGCGGGGCTGTTACCATTCATGATGCGTTACTGCCATGATTATCAAAAACTAAGTTCAATTAAAACAGTATTGACCATTCACAATGCACAATACCAGGGTTCGATGGGTCGGGAAAAAAGTAGTTTACTGCCAAGATGGGATTCTTGGAAACAAGGATTATTGGAATGGGATGGATATATAAATTCATTAGCCACTGGGATTAAATGTGCGGATAAAGTAACCACGGTAAGTGAAACTTATATGGCGCAATTAAAATACCAGTCCGCAGGTTTGGAATCATTATTTGAAAATGAGCAAGCCAAATGTTTGGGGATTTTAAACGGGATTGATGTCGAATTATGGGATCCTAATACTGATCTAATGATCCAGTATCATTATAATAAGGAAACGGCATTATTAGGAAAGCAAAAAAACAAAGAAGCACTTTGTTCCAAATATAATTTAGATATTAATAAACCATTGATTGTATTTATAGGAAGGTTGGTGGGAGAGAAAGCTGCGGATGTTTTGCCCGGGGCCATTCAACATGCTTTAGATAAAACAAATGGGGGCGCTAATTTTTTTGTTATTGGAGCAGGGGATACTGCTGTTGAATCAGCATTGAATTATTTAAAACAATTATATCCTGAAAATTATAATTGCTGGATAGGGTATGATGAAGCCATTGGTCATGATGCTTATGCAAGTGCTGATTTTTTATTAATGCCAAGTCGGGTGGAGCCTTGTGGCTTGAATCAAATGTATGCATTGCGCTATGGTACCATCCCAATGGTCAGAGATACTGGGGGATTACATGATACAGTGATAGATATGGGTGATCCAGCAGGTTTTGGGATTAAATTTCTAAATGCAGATGAAAACGATATTGTTCATTCTGTAGAAAGAGCCATTGAATTATATAAGGATAAAGCAAAAATGACTAAATTGATACAACAATGTATGGAAATAGATCATAGTTGGGAGTCAGTGGTACTTGCATATAAAAAAATGTATGCATCATTATAAATTCAATTATTAAATTATAAACTATTCGTTATGGCTGTATTTGCAAAACAAACTGTCGCTATTATTTTAGGCGGTGGCGCAGGTTCAAGGTTATATCCATTAACTGCAAGTAGATCCAAGCCGGCCGTGCCCATTGCAGGCAAATACCGTTTGGTAGATATCCCAATTAGTAATTGTATCAATAGCAATTTGAATCGAATTTTTGTATTAACACAATTTAACTCTGCTTCCTTAAATCAGCACATTAAAAACACCTATCATTTTAGTGCGTTTAGTTCAGGCTTTGTAGATATTTTAGCTGCTGAGCAAACCCCAGACAATCCAGGATGGTTTCAAGGTACTGCAGATGCGGTAAGACAATCCTTGCGACATTTGGCAAAAATGGATTTTGAATATGTATTAATATTAAGTGGGGATCAATTATATCAAATGGATTTTAGTGTGATGATTGAAGCGCATAAAAATAGTGGTGCGGCATTAACCATTGCAACCATTCCAGTGACGGAAAGAGAGGCCCCAGAGTTTGGTATCTTAAAATCCAATCAATCACAAGTAATTACCTCCTTTATAGAAAAACCCAAAAAAGAAATTTTATCCGAATGGGTAAGTGATACGGGTGCGTTGATGCAATCACAGGGCAGAAATTATTTGGCCTCCATGGGCATCTATGTTTTTAATAAAGAAATTTTATATGAATTTTTGAATGAAGTGCATCCCAATGCGACCGATTTTGGGAAGGAGATTATTCCAGATTCCATTTCTAATTATAAAGTGTTAAGCTATCAGCATGAAGGTTATTGGACAGATATAGGAAATATTTATTCTTTCTTTGAAGCTAATATTTCATTGACAGACGAAATACCGCAGTTTAATTTATTTGATAGTGCACAAACCGTTTATACAAGATCAAGAATGTTGCCGCCCGCAAAAATTAGCGGCACACAAATTCAAAATGCAATTGTTGCAGAAGGATCCATTATACATGCAGCATCCATCACCAAGTCGGTGATTGGAATTCGTTCCAGAATTGGGAAGGATACCGTGATTAAAAATTCCTACATCATGGGATGTGACTATTATGAAACCATTCCTCAGATGAATCAAAAAAATGAAAAAGGGCAACCCATCTTGGGTATTGGGGAGCGTTGTGTGATTGAAGATGCAATCGTTGATAAAAATTGTTCGATTGGCAATGATGTACAAATTAAAGGAGGCCCACATCTTGAGAAAATTGACCACCCTTTATATACCGTGAAGGATGGTATTGTGGTAATAAAAAAGGGGGCAGTTATCCCCAATGGGTTTGTCATATAAAAATTGGGGCTTTTCAATCATTATTTTTTGTATTTTGTAGTGTAAATTTTACACTTTAAACGATACGCTATGCCTCCAACTAACTTATTGCCGAAACCCAAGATGTCGGTTTTGCAAATTACTTTTATGAGTTTTGGATTTTTAGGAATTCAATTTGGGTTTGCATTACAAAACGGGAATACGTCCAGAATTTTAAGGTCATTTGGGGCTGATGTTGAACAGTTGCCCATGTTTTGGATTGTTGCGCCATTGGTTGGAATGATTGTACAACCTATCATCGGACATTATAGTGACCGAACTTGGAATAAGTTGGGAAGAAGAAAACCCTATTTTTTAGTCGGTGCAATTTTATCCTCCATTGCATTAGTGGTATTACCCAACTCAGGTTTACTTACTTCGGTATTACCAGTGTTATGGATGGGTGCAGGGATGGTGATGATTATGGATGCTTCATTTAATATATCCATGGAACCATTTAGGGCATTGGTCGCGGATAATTTACCTGAAAGCCAACGCACATCCGGTTTCGCAATACAAACATTTTTAATTGGCATAGGTGCTGTTGTAGGTTCAGCATTACCTTCCATGTTAGCACAAATGGGTTTTTCACAAGAAGCGGGTGCATCCGGCGTGGCTGATAATATTCGGTATTCATTTTATATTGGTGCAGTTGTTTTTATGGCAGCCATATTAGTGACCGTATTTTTTTCGAAAGAATATCCACCTGAACAATATGCACAATATCATGGTCAAGCGGATACGGATATAAAAGAGAAAAGTAGTTTGTTGGATATTTTTACGGATTTTAAAAATATGCCACGCACGATGAAACAGTTGGGATTGGTTCAATTCTTTTCTTGGTTTGCACTGTTTAGTATGTGGGTTTTCACAACCGATGCAGTGGCTACACATGTGTATGGATTGACAGGGGATTATTCAAAATCAATCGAATATAATACAGCAGGCAATGTGGTGAGCTCCGCATTTGGGGTGTATAATTTAGTGGCCGCTGTTTATGCACTTTGTTTGCCATTGCTTGCTAAATTTTTAGGGCGCAAAGGAACGCATGCATTTTCATTATTGGCAGGGGGGCTTGGTTTGTTGTCCATTTATTTTATCAAAGATCCTGCCATGCTAACCTATTCCATGATTGGAGTAGGATTGGCATGGGCAAGTATTTTAGCCATGCCCTATGTGATATTATCTGGATCCATCCCCGCTGGTAAATTAGGTATTTATATGGGTATATTTAATTTCTTTATAACCCTACCACAAATTGTCAATGGAATATTCGGCGGATTCATTGTAAAACATTTTTATAATGGGCAATCTATATATGCAATTGTGTTGGCTGGATTTTTATTGATTTGCGCTGCCGTAAGTGTATTATTTGTATATGATGCAGGCGCTGATAAAAAATAAATTATCCATTTTAACAATTAAAATTATTACAATAAAAAAAAGAGTATGAAAAATATTTCAATAGCATTTGGTAAGCTGTTTATGATGTGTTTCTTTATGGCGTTTACTTTTGTGTCAAAAGCAACAGGCTTAAATGTAATAGAAGGAAATAATACTGTCACTACTGTTATTACAGCATATCCAAGCAATTGGTTTGTGCAAATGAAATGGAATAAGGTGCAAGTGCTTTTACGAAGTACGGATATTGATTTAGCTAAAGCCAAAGTAACCATAAATTATCCCGGCGTTAAAGTGATTAAAGTAATTCCTTTTTCAAATTCCCATTATGTAGCAGTGGATGTTGCCATTGATGCAACTGCCAAAGCAGGAAATATCCCCTTTGTTATTTCATCAGGATCCGAAAAAATAAAAATAGATTGGACTTTAAAAAATCGCAGACCAGGCAAGGGCACGCAATTTGCACAAGGAATCAATCAATCTGATTTTATTTATTTTTTAATGCCTGATCGATTTAGTAATGGCAATACTGCAAATGATCGTATTGCGGGTTTAAAGGATCAAACTTTAAATAGAGATTCTATTTACCATCGACATGGAGGTGATTTGCAAGGCGTGCAAAACCATTTGGATTATATGCAAAAAATGGGGGTGACTACTTTGTGGATGACACCCGTGATTGAAAATGATATGCCCAACAGAACGGAGCATGGCTATGCTTTTACCGATCATTATACTATTGAAAAAAGATTTGGCGGTGATGCTGCTTATTTGCAATTGAGTGATGCATTACATGCAAGAGGGATGAAATTAATTCAGGACGCAGTGTACAACCATGTTGGCAGATTTCATTTTTTAGTACAGGATGCACCCGAAAAAGATTGGTTACACCAATGGCCTGAGTTTACCCAAACAAATTATAAGGAGCAAACCGTTTTTGATCCCTATCAAGCGAAAAAAGACAGTAAAAAAATGGCAGATGGTTGGTTTACTACTGAAATGCCAGACATGAATCATCAAAATGAATTTGTTGCTAATTTTTTAATTCAACACGCTTTGTGGTCAGTAGAAACTTATGGTATTGATGCCTGGCGTATTGATACTTATATATATAATGATATGGCGTTTATGAATCGCTGTAATCAAGCCTTACTTGATGAGTATCCTAAACTTATGTCCTTTGGTGAGTGTTGGGTGCATGGGGTAGCGAACCAAGCTTACTTTGTTGAAAATAACATGAACATTCCATTTAAAAGTAATTTGCAAGGTGCCGCTGATTTTCAAACTTTATTTTATGGAATTCAGCCCGCATTGAATGAAAAATTTGGTTGGACGGAAGGTGTAAATAAATTGTACAATACTTTAAGTCAAGATTTTTTATACAAAGATGCTACAAGGAATGTGATCTTTTTAGACAATCATGACATGACGCGCGCATTTTCTGGTTTTGATGAAAGTATACCAAAACTTAAAATGGCAATGGCTTGGTTATTGACTTGTCGCGGTATACCGCAGTTGTATTATGGTACTGAAGTTTTAATGAAAGGCATATCAAATCCAGATGGTTGGGTACGATTGGATTTGCCAGGTGGATGGCAGGGGGATGTTAAAAGTGCATTTACAGAGCAAGGCTTAACGAATGATGAAAAAGACATGTTACATTATACCCAGTTATTGGGTAAGTATCGAAAATCCTCATCTGCGATTACCCAAGGGAAGTTGATGCAATATTTGCCAAATGATGGATTATATGTTTACTTTAGATATTCTAACGATCAAACTGTTATGTGTGTGATGAATACCTCCTCGGAAAATAAAGAAGTTAATTTTTCAAATTTCTTGGAAAGAACTGCTGGATTTAAAGGAGGTAAGGACATTATTGGTGGAGCGAGTGTATCCAGTCAATTTAATGTTCCTGCACAAACATTCAAGTTGATTGAATTAACCAAATAAGCATGTCTAAATACGAAGATGTACATTTTGTAGATACCAAACAGCCCGTTTGGAATTATTCCCTTTTTTCAGAAGCGGATGTAAAAAATTTTCAAAATGGCACGCATTATTCTTTGTATGAATTATTTGGAAATAAACAAATTGAAGTAGCCAAAACCAAAGGAACTTATTTTAGTGTTTGGGCACCCAATGCAACGGCAGTTTTTGTTGTGGGTAATTTTAATGATTGGAATAATCAAGCACATCCGTTAAAAGTTAGATTAGATCATTCTGGTATTTGGGAAGGGTTTATTCCCAATATAACACAAGGCGAAGTTTATAAATACCATATACATGGGTTTAATGATGTAAGATTGGATAAGGCAGATCCATTTGCACATTATGCGGAATTAAGGCCATTAACTGCTTCCATAACTTGGCAAACAAATTATGATTGGAAGGATGCGGCATGGATGGAAAAACGCAAAGTGGTCAATCAAATTAATCAACCTTATTCGGTGTACGAAGTGCATTTGGCGAGTTGGATGCGCCCCAATAAGAATGATAAACAATCTTACAATTCTTATCTCCAATTTGTTTCTTTATTGGTTCCTTATGTCAAAGAAATGGGATTCACGCATGTGGAATTGATGCCGGTGATGGAACATCCTTTTGATGGCAGTTGGGGATATCAGGGCACTGGATTTTTTGCGCCTACTTCCAGGTTTGGCAATCCGCAACAGTTTGCCGCATTGGTGGAAGCTTTTCATGCAGAAAACATTGGGGTTATCTTAGATTGGGTGCCATCTCATTTTCCTTATGACGCACATGGGTTATATATGTTTGATGGAGCGAATACCTATGA
>RFZW01000041.1 GCA_009920495.1 Chitinophagia bacterium | reverse complement strand
TTACGGGGACTTAATAACTTGCCTGTGCTATTGGCAGGGCAAGCATCCGTACATCTGCCACATTCTGAACAACTATAAGCGTCCATTAAATTTTTCCAACTCAATTCTGTGGCTTCCTTTGCACCAAAGCTTTCAGGGGCAGCTGCATTGGATGTTGCCAACTCCGGTTGCATTGCATACAATACTTCATTTTGTATATCAGGCATATTATGAAGGGTACCACTAGGAATCAGTGGCGCATAGTAGGCATTGGGGAAAGCTAAAACAATGTGCAAATGCTTTGAGTAAGGCAAATAATTCATAAAAGCATAAATACCAATAATATGAAGCCACCATGCTGTCTTTTCAACAAGAAGCAATTGTTCCTCATCAAAATTAGACGTTAACCAGGGGTTGAAATTTTTCGATATAATAAAGCTTACTTCATGATCTGCAGCATTCATGAGCAGGAATAAGCTCATCAATAAAATTTCAATAATCAAAATATAATTAGCATCGGAGCGTGGCCACCCTTCCAAATCCTTACTAATAAATCGTTTTAATTTTATACTATTTCTTCTAATCAAAAAAATTACACATGCAATAGTGACTAGTAAAGCTAAAATTTCAAATGTGTTTATTAAAAAAGTATAAAAGCCACCCATGCTTTCTGAAAATACACGATGCGTTCCAAAAATACCATCTACAATAATTTCAAGTAATTCAATATTAATGATAATGAATCCGATGTATACAATTAAATGTAATACTGCTACAATGGGTTTGCGGAACATCTTTTTTTGACCCAAAGCCAATAAAATTACATTCCGCCATCTTTGACCAAGGTGGTCATTTAAATGAGTCGCTTTCCCTAATAGAATACTGCGCCTGATACGTAATATTTTTTGTGCAAATATCCCAAAAGACAGGATGGTCAAGAGACAAAAAATAGTTTGGAAAATTAAACCCATGGTGTGTTATTTCGCTGTTAGGGATACACAAATTTAACCCATTTATAAAGTTATCAGGAGTAAGTTGGCATTAATTTTCTAAATTAATAGTAAAGCCATTGGCTACTCCATTTGCCATTGCTGAGAATAAGGGTGGGGGCTGGAAATTTGATCGCATTCAGCACAAAAAACAAGGATTTTACCCACTTTTTTCGAGTTGGAATTTTCTCAAAATCAACATCTAAGGAAAGGTACCATTGTTGGTAGCGTTTGATATCATTACGAACAATATCGCCATTGGGGCTCGGCCAACTATTTCCATAACCGCCAAACATATTATCCGCGCCATAGCCAACCGCAATATTCAACCATTTGGGTACGGGTAATTGATTATTGAAATCATGTATGTTCGCACTCAACCAATAGGTTTGCGCATTGTAATCTTTGAATAATCTTTCGGTAAATACGGATCCAAAAAACTGATTGGTTCGATCCTGCAATTGCTTGTCACTGTATTTATTATAATGTGCACTAAATTTTAGTCGTACCCTTTGTTTTTTCCATAACAATTCCTGGCCCATCCAAAGCCCAACACCAATGGTATTGCTTCCTATATCAGACCAGCTCCAGCCCCATTGGCTGGAATAACCGTCAAGTGTTTCAATCACTGTTTGGTAAGCCAATCCTGAAAATCCAGCCAACAAAACTGCTTTTTTATGACTTAGGCCAGCCCATTCCCAGGTGCGATAACTTAATCTAGATAAACTATATGCAGTATATACATGTCCTACCTTATCCATATCCAACCATTCGCCTGCGTCATTGTAATAATGAAAATTACTTTTAGGGTATCCTGCATACCAAATTTTATTTAAGCCGATCATGGATGTGCCATAGCCCAGGCCTTGAAGCGAAGTGACTAAGCGTAATCTTTTTTTAAAGTTGAAGGGCTTGTTCGAGATATTTGTATCTAGGCTCGGTTCACTTTTTGTATTAGCGTTAGTAATTATTATACTTGAATCAGCCGTTTGACCCATTCCCGCTTGGGCAATTAAAAACAGGGAAATAAATAAGATTGTAATTAACTTCATGTTATTAATTATCAAAATTAAACATTAAAATTAATAATCCTCCTTTGCGAATTGGTGGATTTGCAATTATTGCTTAAAATTGCCATTAAACAAGGAACTATGAGTGAAATGATTGAATTGAATGTGCAGCGCTGGTTATCTGGAAATTATGATGCGAATACAAAACAAGTCATTCTTGATTTACAAGCGAATAACAAAGAAGAATTACAAGATTCATTTTATAGAAATTTGGAATTTGGTACAGGTGGATTAAGAGGCATTATGGGGGTGGGGACCAATCGTATTAATAAGTACACGATTGGTATGGCAACGCAAGGGTTTTCCAATTACTTACTTAAAACATATCCGAACGAATCAATAGCTGTTGCCATTGGGCATGATAGTAGAAATAATTCCCGATTTTTTGCAGAAACCACTGCGCAGGTATTTGCCGCGAATGGGATTAAAGTGTTTTTGTTTGAAGCATTAAGACCAACGCCTGAATTAAGCTTTGCCATTAGACAACTTAAATGTAAAGCAGGAGTGGTTTGTACCGCATCACATAATCCAAAGGAATACAATGGCTATAAAGCTTATTGGGATGATGGCGGTCAATTAGTACCCCCGCATGATAAAAATGTAATTAGTGAAGTTGAAGCCATTCAAAGTGTGGACGAGGTGAAGTGGTCAGGCGGCGCGCATAATATACAATTGATGGGTGAAGCAATGGATCAGGATTATATCAAAATGCTTACATCATTAAGTGTGTATCCTGAAATAATTGCGCAACAACAGGATTTAAAAATTGTGTATACACCCATTCATGGTACTGGAATTACCTTGGTGCCAAAAGTGTTGGCTAGTTTTGGTTTTACGAATGTGACTATTGTTGATGAGCAAGCAACACCCGATGGAAATTTTCCAACAGTTAAATACCCGAATCCGGAAGAAAGTGAAACCATGAGCATTGGTTTATCAAAAGCGAAAGCGATAGATGCGGATATTTTATTAGGCACGGATCCAGATGCAGACAGAGTAGGGGTAGGTGTTAAAAATCATAAAGGGGAATGGGTGTTAATGAATGGTAATCAAACAGCAGTATTGGCATTTGCCTATATGATGGAGGCCCGAAGGGCTAAGGGAATTGCTGCAACCAATGATATGGTGGTGACTACTATTGTAACGACAGAAATGATCAATCAGGTAGCTAAAATAAATGAAGTTAATTGCTATAATGTGTTAACTGGATTTAAATGGATTGCTGAATTAGTCAAAGAAAAAGAAGGAAAGGAAAATTATATTATTGGCGGCGAAGAAAGCTTTGGGTTAATGATTGGAGATCAAATTCGTGATAAAGATGCGGTGAGTGCAGTTGCCTTATTATGTGAAATGGCGGCCTATGAAAAAAGCAAGGGAAAAACACTATTTGATAAGATGATTGAATTGTATATTCAATATGGTTTTTATTATGAAAATTTAATCAGTATTACAAAAAAGGGAATGAACGGACAGCAGGAAATAATGGACATGATGGAAGGATTTCGTCAGTCACCTCCTGTGACCATTGATGGCGAAGCGGTGCTTACACTATTAGATTATGAATTACAGTTGGGAAAAAATTTACAGACGGGTGCAACTTGGAAATTAAACTTACCTAAAAGTAATGTGTTGCAATTTATTACTGCCAAGGGAAGTAAAATTTCTGCAAGACCAAGTGGAACAGAGCCTAAGATTAAATTTTATTTTAGTGTGAATACGGAATTAAAGGACAGGGCATCATTTGACAGCAAATATCAAATGTTGCAAGAAAAAATAAATGGCATTATCACAGACATGCAATTAAATCAGCCCTAAAGCATGAATAAATCAGCGCCATTGGTAGATGCCTACCTGCATAAGGGATTAAGAGAAAAATTAGTTATTCTTTTAAGAGAAAAAGGGATTACAGATGAAAATGTACTTACTGCTATTGGCAAAATACCAAGACATTTTTTTTTAGATTCTGCTTTTGATAAAATCGCCTATGAAGATCGCGCATTTCCGATTGCAGCAGACCAAACTATCTCACAACCTTATACGGTAGCGTACCAAACACAACTTGAAAGACAAAAGCAATTGTTTGATAAAACAGCCAAATATGTTTTTAAGGACTTGTATTTGAATGTGCAATTTTTCTTTGGAGACGGTTTTGAGGGTTTACCTGATTTGGCACCCTTTGATAAAATATTAATTACTGCCGCAGCGCCACATTTGCCAGAAAAACTATGGGCCCAATTAAAAACAAGCGGTAAAATGGTTATTCCTTTGGATGAATCTGAAACAGCACAACGCATGATGCGCTTAACAAAAAAAAGAGACGGGTCTGTAAAAAAAGAAGCCTTTGATCAGTTTTCCTTTGTACCAATGTTACAAGGAAAAACCCAAAAATAAAACTGTTTGAATTTTACTTTTGGGTTTAAATAGTATGAAAAAGCACTAAAGCTTTATTTCACAATCTGTTTGATTATTGTACTTGTTCCATAGATCCACCATCTTCCATTCTGTTATTTTTTCTTCTTAATAAATTCACGTCAAATTTACCAAAACGATAAGAGAAGTTAATTCTAAAAAATTGCTGATCTCTGATTCGAGTTACATTTTGTACAAAGTATAAGCTTTCAGAATAAGTTTTAGTCACCCTTGTTTTGAATGGGTCACTAACGCTGATCGATACATTTGCACTTCGACCACCTGTCAAAGTCCATTCTTTTTTAATCGCTATGTCTGAATCAAAGTAGGGAAGATTATACCCTTGTGCTGTTGATTGTGGTCCGCCACCAAATCCACCGCCACCAAATCCACGACCAGTTCCTCCAGCACCGCCGCCTGGAGGTAAAATTGTTTTGGCTTGGTACTGTCCACTCACTTGAATAGAATAGCCTTTAGGTAATTTAAAGTTATGGTTCATCTTACTAAACCAACTTACTAAATCGTTATTTACATTTTGTCCAGGGATGGTTGCTTGTATGGATGAATTAAATAAATTAAAGCTCAAGTTGACATCCCACCATTTGTTAATTGTAGTTTTATTACTTAGCTCAACACCATAAGTGATAGCTGTATTTGCATTAATATAGGAACTATAATAAGCACTATCATTGGTGGTTGGGTTAATCGCTTTATAAACATAATTCGTGATTAAATCAGTACTGTATTTATAATATACATTCGCTAAAAAATTGGATCCTTTTTGGTAAGCATTATTATATCCGAACTCAAATGAATGGGTGAACTGCGGTTTTAAACCTGGATTACCAACACTAATATTTTGAGGATCACTGTAGTCAGGGAAAGGTTGTAATTGAAAAAAGTCGGGCGCGCTAATTCTTTTCGAATAGTTTAGCTGCATATCTTGTTTGTCATTTATTTTATAAGTAACAAAGGCGCTTGGGAAAAAAGAAATAGGTAAGGAGGTTTTAAAATGTAAAGAATCTTTTCCTTTAAAATTTTGTACGTCTACTGTAAACGTTCGGTTTTCGGCCCTTAGTCCTAATTGGTAACTAAATTTATTTTTTTTGCCATTTAAGTTTACATATCCTGCTCCAACATCTTCTCCGTATTTGAATTTATTGCTAATACTGCTTAAATATATATTATTTCTGAATTGATCTCTACTGTTAAAATCACTACGAACATTCAATCTAAATCCTGCTTCAAATTTAACTTCATTTTCAAACTCACGAGCGTAATCGATATTGGTGGTATAAGTTGTTCTGTCACCAATACCGTTGCTTTGTTGGTTTAAGATGGTGGAATTTATTTTAGACCAAGTATCTCCAGTGCTGGCATTATAATTAAAATCTGCAGTTATTTCATGTCCTCTTTCAGCAAATAAATGTTTAAAACTAATTTGTGCGCCTTTATTTAGATAGGAAAAATCAGCGCTGTTGTTAAGTGTGTAACTTTTTTTCAAATTGCCGATTAAGGAATCAATGACTTGGTCCCCACTTGACAAGGAGCCACCTTTGCTTATGTTTCCATATAAGGAAAAAGTATTTCTGTTATCGGGTAAGTAGTCGAATCCAGCTCTAAATAGATTAAAGGAGCCATTACTTTTACCATCGTTGACGGTATTCGCAAATGTGGGAAGGGCGGTCCCTAAAATTTGTCGGTTATTGGTGGAATTACTTATTGATTTTCGGCCGAATGAATTCGCACTCAATGAAAAGTTTAATTTACTATCTCTAATATTTAGATCACCCCCGCCACTAAATTTTCCACGCATATCTATTCCAGTTCTTATCCCACCATTGTATCCATTTTTACGATTCTTTTTTAATACAATGTTTAATATACCTGCATTACCACCAGAGGCATCATATTTTGCTGAAGGGTTAGTTATAATTTCTACTTTATCAATGATGTCTGCTGGAATTTGATCCATGGTTAATGTAGTAGGTCGATTGTCAATCAATAAGGTAGGCGTAGCGTTTCTTAAAGTAACATTTCCGTCAATATCTACATTTAAGTTGGGGATACTTTTCATGACCTCAACTGCAGTTTGCCCACTACTCACTAAATTTTTATCTACATTAAATATTTTACGATCAATGCCCATTTCAAATTGTGGGCGTGCGGTACTGGTTACAGTCACGCTTTTTAAATCGGTTGGGTCTTCTTCTAATTTAATATTACCTAAATCCTTATCCACCATCGCCATCATTTGCTGCATGCTTTGTCCACCACCCATTTTGATATTAAAGCTTAAAGTGTTCTCTATTTTTTTATATCCAATAGCAGAGATGACTAATTTTAAATTTCCAATAACTGGTAAATTTTCAAAACTAAAATCACCATTGGAAGCACTCAATTGGGTACCTAAAATTGTTTCACTTGTTTTTTTAGTAATTGGGTCATACTTGCTTCCTTTAATTTGAAGCGTTGCGCCGTCAATACCTTTTTTATTTGCATCTACAATTTTACCATAATATCTTCCTATGTTCATATTACCTGCACCTGCTTTTGATGCCAGGTCGGTTGGCTTTTGTGCAAAGCTCATGAATTGGATAAAAATGAAAATAAAAGCGATTGTTATTTTTTGTTTCATACTTATTTGATGTGTATTGGACCTTTGAGTTTATTTGATTTTGCAAATATCAGGCATAATATCTAGGGGTGGTATTCAGATATTATGAACGGCAATTAATTAATACAGTTAAAAAAGGAATTTGTTCAAAATGAATGTAAAAAGAATACTATTAGGCCTCCCCAACAGATTCCTAGGACAAATGCACCCCATTGAATGGGTTTTATTGATTTCATGACTATCGGCGCTAAAGTATCAGCTAATTTTGTTGCCAATGATTTTGACATATTCATTTTTGCATTTTGAGCAAATTGCCCAATAAGCTGAGGGAAGATGCTCGCTAATTCTTCTAAAAAAACCGATTTAAGTTGTGCTACGGTTTTATCGCCTATAAACATAAAACTAGCTTCGCTCTCCGATTCCTTGGGTATTAGCAAATCAATAGGGAATTGATGAATTAAGTGAGATAAATTAGATTCCCATGTAAAACCGCCAATTTGAATTGCTTTTGTTGGGTAAAAAAGGCTTTTTGCCGATAACCAAATAAGCAGCCAGCCAAATAAGCCAGTCAAAATGGGGATTAAAAATAGATCCATAGGGCTGTTTTTAAAAGAAATCCTATTCTTAACAATTTACTTGTTAAGAATAGGATTAAAAAGGGGGAGAACGATGGGTCTCGAACCCACGGCCTACAGTGCCACAAACTGTCGCTCTAACCTACTGAGCTACGCCCTCCATTTGGGGGGCAAAAATACACAAAAACACGCCCTTTAACCAAATTAAACACTTTCAAACTCATTTTGCGCTATTTTTGAAAATATAGATGCGAAACATTATGACATATATTAAGCAAAATAAGTGGAAGGTATTCACAACAGTAATCATTATTGGCGCAGTTTTTTTTGCGTTTAAAACAACGGAAAAACAAAACGGGGAGTCGCCTGAAATCCGTCATCGTAAATTACTTTCCACCATTGGACATTTGTTAGAAACGGAACACTATAGTCCGCGAAAAATTGATGATGATTTTTCTAAAGATGTTTTTAAGGAATATTTAAAAGCCTTAGATCCTGAAAAAAATATTTTCTTACAATCTGATATCGATGCACTTCGTGTGTATGAAACAAAATTAGATGATGAAATTCATGGAGAGGCTATTTTGTTTCAACCAGCAACAAGTGTAATTTATGAAAAGAGAGTAATAGAAGCCCGAAAGGTTTTCGAAAATGTGATACAATCACCATTTGATTTTTCCATAGACGATTCTGTTTTATTAGATGTTGATGTTAAGCTTGCACCTGCGAATGAAAATGATAGGTTTACTTATTGGCATCAAATATTAAAGTATAAAACATTAGATAGGTTTGTTAATTTAACTGAGGAGCGTGAAAAAAATAAAACAAAAGAAAAATTTGTTGTCAAGGCCGATTCCACTTTGGAAAGAGAAGCACGCGCTTCCGTGAAGAAAGAGTATTTAAAAAGATTTGAGCGTTTAGAAAAAACATTTGACAAAGAAAAAAGGTTCGAACTTTTTTTAAATACAATTACAGGCTTAATGGATCCGCATACGGACTATATGGCGCCTGTTGAGAAGCGATCATTTACCGAACAAATGAGTGGTACTTTTTATGGTATTGGCGCACAATTAACCCAGGATGACAATGGTATAAAAATTGCGAGTATTCAGCCAGGTGGTGCAGCTTGGAAGTCAGGACAGCTGGTGGTTAACGATGTAATTGTAAAAGTAGCACAAGGTGCAGAAGAGCCCGTAGATGTTACTGGTTATGAAACCACAGATGCAGTAAAATTAATTCGGGGAAATTTGGGTACCGAAGTTCGATTAACAATTCGTAAGCCTGATGGATCCTATAAAGTAGTCGCATTAAAAAGGGAGAAGATTGTGTTAGATGAGGGTTTCGCGCGAAGTGCAATTATTCAAAAGGGGGCTGATAAATATGGGTATATTTTATTGCCTGATTTTTATGCCGATTTTGAGCGCGAAGATGGCGCAAGATGTGCAAGAGATGTAGCAAAGGAAATTGAAAAATTGAAAGCAGAAAATGTAAAAGGAATTGCGATTGATGTTAGATACAATGGTGGAGGGTCATTATATGAAGTGGTTCAAATGGCAGGCTTATTTATTGATCAAGGACCCATGGTTCAAATTAGAAATAAAGAAGGCAGGTCGCAAACGCTTTCTGATGAAGTACCAGGCAGTATTTATAATGGTCCATTGGTGGTGATGGTGAATGAATTTAGTGCATCCGCCAGTGAAATTTTTGCAGGTGCGATTCAAGATTATAAGCGTGGTATTATTATGGGAAGTACATCCACTTATGGAAAGGGTACGGTACAAAGAAATGTTCCCTTTGGTAAGCCATTAGATGAATTTGGTATTTATACAGAATATGGTGCTGTTAAATTAACCTTCCAAAAATTTTATAGAGTGACTGGTAGTTCAACACAACGCAAAGGGGTAGTGCCAGATGTAATATTACCTGATGAATATGAGTTTTTAAAGTATCGTGAAAAAGACAATGAATCTTCCTTGCCTTGGGATGAGATGGAGCGGGCTAAATTTCAAGTTTGGCCGAATAATGCACCGATTGCAGCAATTGCAGCAAAAGCAAATGATAAAATTGCAAAAGACACTTCCATGATTGCGTTCAAAAAGACGCTTGCGTGGGTTTCAACGCAGATGGATCGCCCTGTTCACTTGAAATTGGACAAGTATATTGCTTTTCGTAAGCAATTACAAAGCACCATGATTCAAAATGATAATCGTTTAAAATTGAAAGATAGCATGCAGGTAATTGCCCTAAAAGCGGATTATAATAAGTTTTATAATAATCCGGATAAAACCAAACAGGATCGTTATCAAGCTTGGTTAAAAGTCATTGCTAAGGATGCGCAGATCAATGAAGCAAGTAAATTGTTGGGTGAATTTTCTGCACAAAATTGGGTAGCGAAAAAAACGAATTAATATAAAAGGGAGTTATGAAAGTGGAAGCATTGGATAAAGTGAAAAGATGGCATGTAATTTATACAAAGTCAAAATGGGAGAAAAAGGTAGAAGGCTTGTTGTTAAATGCAAGTATAGAAAGCTGGTGTCCTGTTCAAAAAAAAGAAAGACAATGGTCGGATCGAAAAAAAATCATTGAAGAACCTTTATTTAGATCTTACGTTTTTGTTAAAATAGATAAGGAAGAACATAGTAAAGTATTGGGTACTATTGGTGTGGTGAATTTTTTATATTTTGAAAAAAAGCCAGCCATCATTAGGGACAATGAAATTGAAACTATCCGGAAATATTTAGGATTGGCGAATGCTTCAATTCAAGTGGTCAACATGACTAATTTGCCGGCGCAAACTAAAGTTTCTATTAATCAGGGCTTATTTATGGGTCAAAAAGGCGAAGTGATTAGGTCAGGTAAAAAGACCGTTTTTGTGCAATTACAAAGCATCAATATGATGATGATGGTGGAATTTAAATTAGCTGAAATTTCAGTTATTTAATCAATGGTCTTTTATTGCGTGCATCAATTTAAGTCAAGTTAAGACAAAGTCCAGTCCACCAACTGATTGCTCCATTCTTCGCGGTAAGGAGTTTCAATACGAATATAATTATCGGTATACCCTTCCAACATTAATTGGCTGGGATTTTCTTTTGTAGCCTTTGGCGACTCAAATAAAACTTTTCTAGTTTCCCCCAAATGCTGTGCAGTAAAATATTGTAATTTTTGGTAGGACAAATTCCTTAAAATTTTATTACGTTCCTGTCTAATGGGAATGGGTACGACCGGCTTAATAGTCAAAGCCTTGGTGGCAGCACGTTCGGAGTAGGTGAATACATGCAAATAGGAAATATCAAGTGCATGAATAAAATCTAAACTTTCTTTAAAATAATCTTCTGTTTCCCCTGGGGATCCAACTATTACGTCAACGCCAATACATGCATGCGGCATTATTTTTTTGATATGTTGTACACGCTCTAGATATAAATCTCTGGTGTACCTGCGCTGCATTAATTTTAAAACAGCATCCGATCCGCTTTGTAAAGGAATGTGAAAATGCGGCATGAATTGATCGCTATTCGCCACCCAATCAATTATTTCATTCGTGATTAAATTGGGCTCAATGGAGGAAATGCGGTATCTCGGAATATTGGTTTCTTGGTCCAGCGCTTTTACTAAATCAAAAAAACTTTCATCGTGTTTTTTGCCACCAGTTTGCCCTTTTCCAAAGTCACCCAAATTTATACCGGTTAAAACAATTTCTTTTACATTATTGCTTGCTAATTCATTTGCCTGTTGCACTACATTTTCAATACTGTTACTTCGGCTTTTTCCACGGGCTAGGGGGATGGTGCAAAAGGTACAACTATAATCACATCCATCTTGGACCTTTAAAAAGGTACGCGTTCGATCATTCACCGAAAAAGAACTATGAAAGTCGGAAACGTCATCAATTTCGCAGCTACAAATTTTTGCGGCATCCCCCTTGGTTAAATTGGCAAGGTGTTTTATTAAGTTAAATTTTTCAGCAGCACCCAATACTAAATCAACCCCTGGAATGGAAGCTATTTCCTGTGGTTTTAATTGGGCATAACAGCCTGTGATGACCACGAAGCTTTCTGGGGATCTGCGTTGAATACGACGCACCAATTGGCGACATTCCTTATCTGCATTTTCAGTTACTGAGCAAGTATTTATCACATACACATCTGCTTTCTCCCCAAAATCCTTCTTCTCAAAACCTTTTTTTTCTAATTGTCTCGACAATGTGGAGGTTTCTGAAAAATTCAATTTGCAGCCTAAAGTGTGAAATGCGACCGTTTGTTGTTTGCTCATGGGTAACAAAGGTAAAAAACCTTGGGGGAACCTTAAAATCTTAAAATATACTTAAACCGGGTATTAATTTCCAATTTTGGCTAGATTCAATTAAGTTTGCAACTACTAAAATGGTCAAAAATGGACTTCAAAAAAATCAATAATTGGACGGGCTGGTTGGTTACTTTAATTGCATGTACCGTATATATTATGACCTCAGAAGCTGCAAGTAGTTTTTGGGATTGTGGTGAGTTTATCAGTAGTGCGTATAAATTACAAATCCCACATCCGCCGGGAGCCCCCATGTTTGTATTGTTAGGCAGGGTATTTATTATTTTGTTTGGGGACAATCCATTAACTGCGGCTAAGGCAGTGAATACCATGAGTGCATTGGCTAGTGGATTTACCATTTTATTTTTGTTTTGGACCATTACCCATTTTGCAAAACGCATTGTGGTTAAGCAAACAGGTGGGGAACCAGTAGGCTATCAAATTTTAGCTATTATGGGTGCAGGTATCGTTGGTGCGTTGGCTTATACATTTAGTGATTCATTTTGGTACAGTGCAGTTGAAGGGGAAGTGTATGCATTAAGTTCATTTTTCACTGCATTGGTATTTTGGGCGATATTAAAGTGGGAACATAAAGCAGATCAACCTGGAGCAGATAAATGGATCATCTTTATTTTTTACATGATGGGTTTATCCATTGGGGTGCATTTATTAAATATATTAACGATCCCAGCAATTGTGATGGTGTATTATTTCAGACAATACAAACCTACCATCACTGGTGGATTGGTAGCGTTTTTAGTGGGTGTAGTGATCACAGGTTTTATTCAAGTGGTGCTTATACAATACACTATTAAATGGGCAGGTGCGTTTGATGTCAACTTTGTTAATTCCATGGGATTGCCATTTTTTAGTGGTTTTGTTTTCTTCTTTGTATTATTAGCAGCTATTTTAACATGGGGTATTTATTATGCAAATAAAAAAGGCCTTTATTTTTTAAAGTTAGGGGTGTGGTCAATGATATTTATGTTATTGGGTTATACTACTTATATCACCACCATGATTCGTTCAAATGCAGATCCTTCGGTGGATATGTATAATGTAGATAATCCTGTAACCTTAGTTGGCTATTTAGGAAGAGAGCAATATGGCGATTGGCCAATTTTATTTGGACCAGACTATGTGGACAAGGTGGATAATGTAGAAAGTGGCGATCAGTATGTAAAAGCGCCTACCAATTATGAATTGGCAGGTAAAAACTATAAGCGTGATTGGTCTTCAGCACCATCGGCGCATTTATTTCCAAGAATGTGGGATGGCGAAAATGATCGTGGACAAATGGATAGCTATAAAGCATTTGCCGGAGTAGTGGATGGCGAAGCACCTACTTTGAGAGATAACATTAAATACTTTACTAATTACCAATTTGGATTTATGTATCTGCGCTATTTCCTTTGGAATTTTGCAGGTAAGCAAAACGATTTACAAGGTTTTGGGAATGTAAGAGACGGTAATTTTAGTACGGGTATTTCCTTTATTGATAATTTCTTTTTCGGAGATCAGTCCAAATTGCCAGATGCCATTAAAAATAATAATAAGGCACATAATAGCTTATTTATGTTGCCTTTCTTTTTAGGCTTGTTTGGATTTTTATTTCAATACCAACAAAATAAAAAAGATTTTATTGTAACAGGATTATTATTCTTTTTTACTGGATTAGCGATTGTACTTTATTTAAATCAAGTCAGTTTGCAACCGCGTGAAAGGGATTATGCCTATGTTGGCTCGTTTTATGTATTTGCGATATGGATAGGATTGGGTGTTTTACAAGTCATCCAATGGCTAACTAAAGTGGTGAACCAAAAAACTGCGAGCATTATTGCTACTGTAGTTTGTTTTTTAGCGGTACCTGCTTTAATGGCACAGCAAGAATGGGATGACCATGATCGTAGTCAAAAATTATTACCCCGTGATTTGGCGCGTAACTATTTAGAAAGTTGTCCCCCAAATGCAATTTTATTTTCCTTTGGCGATAATGACACTTACCCTTTATGGTATGCACAGGAAG
>RFZW01000005.1 GCA_009920495.1 Chitinophagia bacterium | reverse complement strand
TGTGCCTGTATTGAATTAAATAGAACAATGCCGATTAATGCAAGCATAAATCGCTTAAAAAATGGCACAAATAATCGTAAAAGAGGCATTTGTAAATTTACTAAATAAAATTAGCAGATAACCATTATTAATTTTACTTTTAATTAATAATTTAATCCTTATTTAAACCACTATGAACACAGCAAATTCGCATTTTGTACATCACGTTCTATTCTATTTGAAAAACCCCAATTCCGCTGAAGATAAAGCGCAATTAATGGAAGGTTTACATGCTTTATCAAAAGTACCTAGCATCGTTTTTTCAAATATAGGCTCCCCAGCGAATACAACACGCGATGTAATTGAGAAAGATTACAGTATCTCTTGGCTTTGTCTATTTGAATCCCCAGAAAAAGAAGAAGAATATCAGGTACATCCATTACACCTTGCCTTTATTGAAAATTGTAAACACCTATGGCAAAAAGTGGTGATTTATGATGCATTGAGTTGCTAAATTATATTTGTCGATCCGCGTTAGCGTAAGATTAAAATTTACCTAGTATGAACCCTTCATTCAACCGTTTCAAGAATATCATTACCAACCCTATTAAGTTTCGCTACTTTTTATTTACTAAGCTTCCGGCCGCCTTTTTTGCTGGTTTACGGATTCACCATTTTGATGCCAACACCTGTGTAGTGCGTATTCGATATTCCTGGTTCAGTATGAACCCTTTTAAATCTATCTATTTCGCAGTGGAAGCCATGGCTGCCGAAATGTGCAGTGGTATGTTGGCGTTTGGACAAGTGTATCAACGAATAACTAAGGTGAGTATGCTGGTCGTGAAAATGGAGGTCGCTTTCGTAAAAAAAGCAACGGGCGTCATTTTATTTACTTGTGAAGATGGGCAAATGATTCAAAATGCAATCAATGAAGCGATAGCAACAAAGAAAGGCAAAACAATAGTGTGTAAATCAGTAGGTAAAAACAGCGCAAACGAGGTTGTTGCTGAGTTTAATATTACTTGGAGTTTTAAAGCCAAATAACTTTAGTCTGTTTATTGCTATTCCAATATTATTGTCCAATAACAAACAGACCCGCTCCTTTGGAGCGGGTCTGTTTAATTAAATCGTTTACACTTCTTAATTATATATTTCCACTAGGTATTAAAAGGTTTTACTACCATTGGGTTGATAAGCATATCTGAAAGTGTAATAGCGTTGCTTAGACAGTTTGTCACTATCTGATGCTGTGATTGGCAAGGTTACGCCACCTTTATAGTAATTAATTATTTCCACCTTGGCGTATTTTCCAGACGCAGTTCTGATCACTAATACCCTCCCTGCCAATGGTGTAATTAAACTTGTTAATTGGTCATACACATACCAACCTTTTCCACTACCAAATGTAACCGCAAATGAAGCAGGTGCATTATCCGTTTTAAAAACAGAATCGTTGGAAATAGTTTTAACGTCGTCAAACAATCCGGTATAAATAAATGCCCCGCCTAAACCTATACCACTGGTTCCGCCATTGGTTAAAATTTTTGAACCTGCAAATGCCAAATCCCATTTAGTACTTGCACTATCGGTATTAGGTACAATTGCATTTTTTTCTAGACTATAAAAAGTATACTTACCAGCACTAAAGGGCATGCCAGTTACAGCATTAATACCTAAAACCGTATCTGCAGGTAAGTTACTCACTGTTATTGCTGTTACGGGTAATGCAACAGTTGCTTCGTCTTTGGTACAAGAAAATAAGATGCTACTTAAGGCAAGTAATAATAAAAAGGGTTTTACAATTTGTCTCATATTTTATATTTTTTTAGATTTTTGTATTTTAAGTGTTGCGAAAAAAGTTCTTCCAGGTAAATTGGGTAGGTTAAGGGCATCTATGTAATTCAACATATTATCGCAGCCAAATTGGAAACCAATACCGTTAGTGTAATCTTTGCCAATAGAAAGGTGTAAGGCGACATATCCTTTAGCAAAACTATCACCGGCATCATAAACTTCGTTGCCATTGGTATTATTTACAGCCCATTTACTACGATATAGCGCTCTGATATTTCCAAACAATCCATTTTGATTACTGTAATTAAATTTTAGTTGTGCTTTATGCGAACTATTATTGGGTAGCCCCACATACTCACTTACATTTAATTTCCGGCTTAACCCATTTGCATCTCTGGTATAAACGGTACCATTTTTGATTTGAGCTAATTGATCCTTATCCCCTGTCTCTAAATATTGATAAGCAGCACTTATTGAAAATTGTTTAGTCAATTGATGTTTTGCTTCAATCTCTAAACCAGTTGTAAAAGCTCGGCCAATATTTAAGTAACTATATATTTGAGCCCCAGTTACATAGGCTCCCACCTGTTGTACTTCGATTAAGTTTCGAATATCATTTCTAAATAATTGAAAACTATAAAAGCTTTTGGCATTGGGTTCAAATTCCCAAGTTAAATGTGTGCCAGTAGCATATTCAGGTTGTAGTGCTTTTAATTGATAATAATTATTATATAATGTCCCAATTTGACCCAGTGAATTTAATTGCCCAATCACTTTTTGCGCTTGTGCTGTTCCAAATACGCTATACGAACCTGCTGCTGCATTGGTAAAATTTAAATATAACTGTCTGAAGTCTGGTGCTTTAAATCCCTGCCCTATACTTAGCCTGATTCTATGTTGCTTATTTATTTTATATAACATTGATGCCTTCGGACTCCATGCAGAAGCATATGTTTGATTTTGATCAAAACGAATCCCTCCAATC
This sequence comes from Chitinophagia bacterium, assembly GCA_009920495.1. Lineage (GTDB taxonomy): Bacteria > Bacteroidota > Bacteroidia > Chitinophagales > Chitinophagaceae > Sediminibacterium. The sequence continues at coordinate 46,293 of RFZW01000005.1, read as the reverse complement.
ATTAGGCGTCCATTCCCACTGGCTAAATGCATATTGATTTGTATTGGTCTTTCTTATTTTTTCACTATCATACCGGCTACTTTTAACACCTTCCATTACCGCACCTCCTCCAACTATCGCTGTAAGTTTTTTGTTGACAACCCATTCAGTTTGATTTTCAAGCCTGTTAAATAGATGGTCTAATATATCAGTATAAGGCGCGCCAGAAATAGTTAATAAATTTTGTGTCGCATTGTATTGCGTTATATAGGATCTGAAGCTGGTTTTTAATAAATTTGAAAATCGATGATTTAATGAACTTGCTATATTATAATCTGTATTTTTTTCCTCCCCATTAGAATTAATTGTCAACCCACCATTCGTTACAGATAATTCATTTTTAATTTGCTCATTGGTAAACCTTAGACCAACGAGTACATTGGTATTATTGGTGAAATTATATTTGAATTGTTGGTTCGTGGCTACCCTTGTTATGGGCGTTGTAACTCTTGAAGCCGAACTTGGCCGAATGCTATAACCATCAGTACTATAATAATTATAATAGCCTTGATAAAAAATAGATTTAGAAGCCAATGTATTATTCAGCCCCGCATCAACTGTATTATAAGTGCCATACCTAAGTGAAGATTGTAAAGGGGTTTTATTGGTTGCATCCGTAATGATATTAATCACACCTGCCATGGCCTCACTACCATATAAACTGGAGGATGGCCCTTTGACGATTTCAATTTTTTTAATATTGCCGAGTACAATTCTGTTTAAATCCAATACGCCTGCTGTTCTACCCACCAAAGGTTCTCCATTGATCAGGATAATTGTATAATCGGGGTTGAGGCCCTGTAATTGCACCCCTGCACCAAAACCACTCGTCATGGTTATTCCTGGTTGTTCTTTTAAAATATCAGTTAAACGTAAAGCGCCAATTTGTTGTATTGATTTTGCATTGATAATAGTCACTGGTACGGTTACATTACTTAATTTTCGTTCTGACCTTGTTGCAGTAACCACTACGCTATCCCCTTGCACTTGCATAGTGTCTTTTACAAATGGAATTTGACTAAAAAGGCAAATTGGTGTAAATATTAAAAAATATAATAACCTTAATTTCATTGGAACACAAAGCTCCTATTTACAAAAAGATTAATTTCGTAATTAATTAAAAAAATAAATATAGTCAGGCTAAAAATGACAGTGCTATGACATAACCAAGGAAAAAAATTAAAATGATGATCTAAGTCATACTTTAATTATTCTTGCTTTTGTTAATAATTTTTTGAATTTCTTTTATCTCTGAAGGCAAAATAAAATACTCCAAGAAGCGTTTATCATCTTCCTTTCTAACACTCACTATCAATGGATTTGGGCCATTGGTAATAATTTGATATTTATCATTGATGCCGTTAATCACATCACTTCTTACCTTTTTTTGCAGTCCCACATTTTTATCTTTGATACCTAATACATGATTTATTTGGTGTATTTCAATTTTTTCATTAGCTAATGAAGCTTGTAAAAGCATATCTATTAAAGAAATTTCAGTGCCTACAAATGCTTGACTTACTGATTTTGCTTTTAAATGCTTTAGCTGCGACAAAACTATTCTTTGTTGAATTTTTTGCTTAAAAAAGCGCGTGATGAAAAACACTATTAAAATAAATAATAATACAAATGCTACATATTTATCGCTACCCGTATTTCTTCTCCAAATGGGAAAATTTAATAACTCAAAATTGGACAAATTAAACGGTACTGATTCAATTTTCCCAGTGGAAGGATAATAAAAATAAATGTTTCCTTTAGATTCAAATGTGTTGTCTAATCCAATACGTCGTATAAAAAATTGATTGTATTCGGGTTTTATTGATTTATAAATTTTATTTTCAATAAAATCAAAATAGTATATTTCGTCATTAATGATATGTAAGCACCCATTTTGTACTGATATAAAGCCACTTGGGTTTGGATCTTCCTCTAAGATTTTTTTAATACTCGGGTCTAATCTTCCTAATTTTATCCAATCTCTTTGCTTCAAATCCAAATAATAACTTTCCGTTTTAGTTTCTAATTGATCTTGCGGAATGGATTTTAATCCGGCATTTTCAAAATCCTGGAAGGGAACAAAAAGTTTTCCTTCTTTATTGGAATACCATCGATACCCATTGGAAAAAATTTCTTTATTTAAGGGTATGATATCCCATTGTTTATCTAAAACATTAAACTGTCGCAGGTGTCCATTGGTTTTCCAAAAACCATAACCGCCATAACTATATAGTTGATCTTCGTATAAAAAATTATAGCAACCAATATTATAATTTAAATTGATGGTTCTATCAATTCTTCTAAATTCTAATATGCTATCATTTTGGTTGAATAGTATAAAAACGAAACCGGTTCGTTGAAGGTTTACATATAAATTTTTTTCATCCTTAATAATCTCCTGGCTATATTCAGCAAAATTAGTCCCTTGTCCAGGAATAATATTATTATCTTTCGAAAGATTAATATTGGCATAAAGGCCCTGAGAGGATAGAATTTTTTCTAAAAAAGGCGTTTTTTTGACAAAATATACCGTGTCTAAATCTGTATGTTGGGCATTAATTTGGGTTAACCCTAAGATATTTAGAAAAATGATGAAAAGTATGTTTTTAACACAACTCATTGAATATCAGTTTTAAAATAGGTAAATAACTTATATGATATAAATAAATACAATTCAAAAATAAGAAATAACCTATAAAGAAACTCAATAAGTAACATAATAACTATCTAAGATTATTGAGAACGATGATATTCGCAATAGCTTTTGGGGGAAAGCTATGGATTTTGTAAAGGGAGCCGGGAAACCAGCTCCCTTTTTTATTTTGTTAACCCCACAATACACCCCCATAACTCCCCCATTGGCTTCAAAACTTACAATCAAACAATACTCGACCTCAATAGGTTATTTCCGTGCTTATAATTTTGCAATTACTTGATTTTCAATACGATAGTTATTCTTAACAATTTGGTAATATTGGGAATAGGGTAATCAAACCCCAATCAAGGAAATTTGCGTGGCTTATTAAATTAACAATAAAACCTATTTTATGGACTTGAATTCAATTTTTAAAATTTTCCTTCCAAAGGATCGTGTATTTTTTCAATTATTTGAAGATGTAGCTGAGCATGTTTATGAAATGGGTGTTAAGTTAAAGGAAATGGTGACTGAGCCAGATGCTGATAAAAGAGCAAACATTTTAGCACAAATTGAAAACCTAGAACATATCAATGATGATTTAACACACAATATATTTACTGAACTAGGACGCAATTTTATCACGCCCTTCGATAGAGAGGATATCCATTATTTAGCTACCTCACTAGATGACATTGCTGATTATATTTATGCATCTGCTAAAAAAATTAATTTTTACAAGGTAAATCCAAATGATACGGGTATACATAAATTAGCAGAATTAGTTTTACAAGGTACCATTGAAACTAAAAAGGTAGTATTAGGTTTACGTAATATGAAGAATATTAAGGAGATGACCGAGGCGATGATCAAAGTAAATAGTATCGAGAATCAAGCGGATGATGTGTTTGATATGAGTATCGAAAAATTGTTTGAACAAGAAAATGACTTTAAAGAGGTTATTAAGAAAAGAGAGATTTATCAAGTACTTGAAATTGCTACTGATAAAATTGAAGATGTTTCAAATGTGATCGAATCCATTATTATCAAGTACGCTTAATTTAATTCAAGATGACCCTATTAATTGTAATTATTGCGTTAGCATTAATATTTGATTATATCAATGGCTTTCATGATGCGGCAAACTCCATAGCTACGGTAGTTTCAACAAAAGTATTGACGCCATTTCAGGCAGTATTGTGGGCAGCACTATTTAACACGGTTGCTTTTTGGATTTTTAAAGATCATGCTGTAGCTAATTCAATTAGCAAAACTGTATACAAGGATTTCATCACCTTGCCTGTAATATTTTCAGGTTTGTTGGCTGCTATTTTTTGGAACTTGCTTACTTGGTGGTATGGTATCCCTTCTTCCTCCTCACATACTTTAATTGGTGGTTTTGCTGGTGCTGCAATTGCACATGCACTTATGATTAAAGGGATTGATTATTCATGGGCTAAAATTGTGGATGCAGATACTATTTTAAAAACAATATTGTTTATATTTTTAGCACCCATCATTGGAATTATTATTTCCGTTTTTATTACAGTGGTCACCATTATGCGTAATGTATGGATACGTTTATGTATCATTTCGGTGGTTACATTAGCAACTGTTTTGATGTTTGATCATTTTGAAGCGTCTAAAATGAACGAAAATGTTCAAAAATTTTACGGTATTGATAAGTACAAAAAAGAAGTTGCCAATATTAAAGAAGAACTTAAGACGAACAAATCAGATACGACTCTATTGGCTAACTTGGCAATAAATGAAGAGAAGTTGGCTAAGGCTACTGCTTTTTACGAACAAATAAAACCTTCAATTGAAAACTTTGATCAACTCGGTGCTGATTCAATTGCTGCAATGGCAAGTACGAATGGTTGGCTTAAAACTGTCGCCATTAGTCGATTAAAAGATGAAGTAAGAAATGCAAATGACTTTTTGGTATTAGAAGCTATGGCGCCAGAAAATAAAGACGCAAAAGCAGAATACACTATTGCTAAAACAACTACCGAAGGTTATAAAGCTCCTTTAAAACTATATCTGGAAGGAGCCATTGACTTAGATTCGACACTTATTTTAGTGAATAGTATTTACCCAATTCAATCAAAAAATAGTGATAAGGTTAAAGCGAAAATCACCAAATTCAATATTGAAAAAACTTTTTCAAGTGAAATTGATAAAGCAGACAACTCCATGATTGTTTACGGAATTATTGGATCATCCATCTTATTCATGTTAGTTTACATATATGTTGAAAAAATAAAAACACCAACAGCACGTAGTGTTGCATATATGTTTAAAAAATTACAGTTATTTAGTTCCGCTGCATTTAGTATTGGTCATGGTGGTAATGATGCGCAAAAAGTAATGGGTATCATTGGAGCCGCATTAATTGCTAGTGGAAGTATTCAAGATTTTGGACAACTACCCAATTGGGTACCTGTTGCTTGTTATTTAGCAATTGGTTTGGGCACCATGAGTGGTGGTTGGAAAATAATTAAAACAATGGGATCTCGCATTACCAAAGTAACCCCTTTAGAGGGCGTAGCTGCTGAAACTGCGGGTGCCTTTACACTTTTCTTTACTGGCCAAATGGGTATACCTGTTTCAACGACACATACCATCACCGGATCCATCATCGGCGTAGGTGCTACAAAAAGATTAAGCGCTGTAAGATGGGGTGTCACTACGAACCTATTGTGGGCTTGGGTATTAACCATCCCTGTAAGTGGTGTATTAGCTGCCATTACTTATTTCATCGTTAGTTATTTTACTAAATGCGTTCTCAAGCACCCATTGCCATTTCAATATTATCGTCAAAGCTAATTGAGGAAACAAAGGCACAAAGAATAGATGCCCTTTTAAATAAAGTGAGCGGGGTGTATATGCCCACCATTGGCGGAGAGCAACATATGATGTCCATACGACAACCCATATCATTAAAAGGGTTGTATTTATATTTAGAGGATGGCATGCCAATCAGAACCAGTGGTTTATTTAGTAGTAATTCCCTTATTGAAATTAATACCGCTAATATTTATTCCATTGAAGTGATCAAAGGACCCGCAAGCGCTTTATATGGCGCAGAAGCCATTGGCGGTGTAGTGAATTTTTTATCGCAACCAGTACCAACTAAAAATACATTTGATTTAACTTCTCAAATCAATAATACCGGTTTTACAAAATTAGATATTGCGGGTGGCATACCGACAAAAAAAGGAGGTTGGACTTTGAACGGCTCCTTTATAAATCAAAAAAATGGCGCGACAGAATATAGCGACTATAATAAAAAAGCATTTTCAATAAAAAAAGATTTTGTCATCAATAAAAAATTAAAGGGCTACCAAACCCTTAATTATATTGACTATTACACACAAATGACGGGGTCATTGGACAGCATTAAATTTTTTCAACAAAATTTTAGCTCGCAACAAACTTTCACATTTCGTAAAATTAATGCTTTGCGATTAAGACAAAATTTGCAGTATGATTGGAATACAAACGCGAGCACTACGATTAATTTGATGTATCGAAATAATACCATGGATCAAAACCCCACTTACTCCATTGCATCCACCAGTAACCCTACTAAATTCAAAGGTCAAATTAATAGCAATCAGTTTGATGCCTATGTTTTAGATATTCAACATAACTGGAATTTAAAAGCAATGAATAGTAAGTTGTTCGTTGGCGGCTACTGGGATTTTACGCCACAAAATTTAATCGCACATTATATTGATATTTTCAAGGATACCACCATTGGCAAATACACCAAATACAGTTATCCAACGAAGGATTCCTTAATTACCTCCTACGAGACAGAATTAAATAACAAAGCCATTTATGCAAATTATATTTTTGATATCAATAAATATATTCGTTTGAATGCATCTATTCGCTACGATGACTTTACCTATCTTTTTAATAATCAACTGCCTACAGGTACCCCCTCTGCCAATAATCATTTTACCAATTGGACGCCAAAATTAGGGATCAATTTTAATCGTAATCATCATGGCGTGTATGTTAACTTCAGCGAAGGATTTGTACCACCTCAGATTACTGAAATTTACAATGCCGTCCGAGTTCCTTTTTTATTGCCTCAAAAATTTAAAAATTTTGAACTAGGCAGCTGGTATCAAAGCAAAAAAATATACGCAGAAGTTTCCCTCTATCAGCTCAACGGCGAAAATGAAATTATTTCGGTGCGACAAACAGATGGTGTTAACCTAAATCAAAATTCAGGGGCAACCAAGCATTTTGGTATTGAATATCAACTAAGGTATCAATTAAATGCACAATGGGAATTACTCATTAATGGGACCAACACAAAACATACTTATGTCAATACTTTGATCAAGGGAACAGACGTAAGTGGGAATGAAATGAATGCCGCGCCACGTAATTTTACAAACATCACTGCTACTTGGAAGCCTAATTCAAAATGGAGATTATCCATCGAGGAATTGCATCAATCCAAGTATTTTATGGATGAAACAAATACCACAAGCTATGGGGGGTTTGATGTTATAAATATGCGCTTTGGCTATACTTTAAAAAGGAATGAACTATGGTTAAATGTGTTAAACCTAACGAATGCGTATTATTCAACAATGGCAACCAAAAATTTTAGCGTGAAAGGCACAAGCGCGTATTCCTATTATTTAGGTGATGCAAGATCTATTACCATTGGATGGAGATGGCATATAATAAAATAAGAAGCCGTTGGGCTTCTTATTTTATATTTTTTAGACCGCCGTTATACGAGCGTTACTTTTATACTAATTACCTGCACTAATCCTAATTCCTCCCATGCCACCACCTCTTTGCATATCCTTCATGATGGTTTGCATTTCCACTTGGAATTGTGCACGGTTTAATTTTTTCCCTTTGGTTGGTTGTTTTAATTCTTTAGCGGAGAATTTAGGAATATAGTTAATTGCTGATATTACATTTCCTCCATTATCACTATCTACTTCCAAGATAGCACCCGGTAAGCCGCTGTAGGTATCAGGTCCAATAGATAAAGGAATCGCTTCTGTATACCAAACCACTAATTGAATTTCATTTGGTTTTTTTTCTGCTTGCTTTGTAGTATCTCCGTTTCTTCCACCACCACCGCCACGACGATCTCCACCAAATCCACCAATACGCATTGTAAATGCCATTGGAGCTACTGAGGTAGTTGCTTTTTTACATACGTAATTAGCAATCGTTTTAGTTTCATCTGATAGTTTCCAGCTATTTGGCTTTAAGGTATCAATGATTAAATATTCATTTTCAAATATCGAACGTGCCTCATATTGCATTTGAGAGGCAATATCAGTATACGTATTTGTTTCTGGCATTCTAAACATAAAACCCATGCCTCTTGAACCACCACTACCTGGTGCGCCACTATTTGCAAAAGGATCAGGTGCGTCTTCATTAGGTAGGGTTTTAAAAACAGTTGCTTGTTCATTAAATATAAGTTCGAATTTTTCAGATCTAAATTCGGGAATATTACGTCTCATTTCAGGATCGGTAATCATTCGATGCATATTAATTTTTCTTTCGAAAATTAACTTGCCTTCTTTTACTTGAGCCATTGTTTGTGATATCGATAATACAACCATCGTTACCAATAAAATCATTTTACGCATATGCTATTTTTAATGTGTTTATAAAGATAATTAATTTTACATTCTAATTGTCATTCCGCCAGCTCTTCCGCCATTACCACCTAAACCAGATTTTTGTAAGCTATATATGAAGCTGACCATAAAATACTGATTAATAACATTGTAGTATTGATCCACGATTTGGTTTTGAGATACATTACGGCTAATGCCCGCATTTTTATTCAAGATATCAAATGCACTTACTTTTAATTCAGCGCGCTTGTTCTTCATGAAAAATTTAGAAAAATTTGCATTCCATATAGGGATTGCTGTATTAAAACCTTCCGCACGACCTGAATTAATCGTATAGTTAAATGACTGATTCATTAAAAAATTAAAGGGTAAATAATTATCCATTTCCGCACTAAACACTTTTGTCAAGTAATTAGTATTCAAAGCTGAATTAATTTGATTATTGGTTTTATTGTATGAATAACGCGCTGATAAATCTATGTCAATTTTTTCGTCAATTTGGAAATTGTACCTGAAGGAGGGTCCAAATGATTTTGTAACGATTGTATTTAATAAACCATTCGTATAAGAGATATTGTTATTTAATCCTGTATTCAAGCCAAAATTAAATCTTGAAAAAAGCTTCTTCATACCAAATCCATAATTCAATGAACCAAATACACGATAAGCACCATTAACGTTGACTGGTTTAGATAAGGTTACCCTTGAAGGTAAAATACTATCATAATTGATGATGGAGTTATTGGTCGTAGATGCATTCACAGTAGCAAAGAAATTCTTTTGAGAAATTACTTTAGATGAGAAGAATCTAATATTGATATTGTGTTGGTAGCTACGTTTCAAATCAGGATTACCAATGGTTTGTCTGTTGATATTGCTTTGATCCAATACCGGTTGTAATTGCGTGATGGATGGCTGATTGGTGGATGTACGATAATCAATATTCAAATTTTTAGTTTGAGAAAAATTATATCGAAACATAGCAGATGGCAAAATGTCCTTGAAATCCTGATTCAATTTTGTTTTTGCACTTATATTCTCTCCATTCAATTTTGCATTTTGAATTGCAAATCCGGAAGCAAAATTAAATTTACGTTGGTTGGTACGATAGTTCATGCCACCACCCGAGTAGGTATACTCGCTATTAAACTCATTGGTTAATCGGGTATTTAAAACTCCAGTATTGTCGTTTGCTGTTTTATCATATACCTTTTTACTACTACTACCAATGCTTTGGCTTAAGTATGCATTCATTTCTAATAAGGATCTTTTACCCAACGGCTCTGTATAAATCACATTCGCCGAATAAGTGGTTGTGTTTCCTTTACGTAAGTTTCGTTGGTCTAAAATTGAATCTTTTACCAATTTACCTGATGCATAAATAAATTGATCAGTAAACTGCAACCCATTTGAATTCGAAGTATTATATCCATTGGTAATCGTAGATGAAATGGTACGACCTTTTTTAGCAAATTTTTTCTTTAACAATAAAGTGTTATTGAAATTTGTTGCATCAGTTGCACTAGACGCATGCGTTTTATTTGAATTTGTTCTTGTTCCATCTGGCAAAAGTGTTTCAGAACTTGACCAACTTTCAGATGTACCATTTGAAATCCCGATACTAGGCGTTAACTTATATGAAAAGGATTCAGATACTTTATGATCAAGTGTGCTTCCAATACTTTGTTGCTTACTAACAGATGTGCTTTTTGAACTATCATATCTGTTAAATATATTTCCTGGTGTTAAATTTTGTGTGTAGGAATGGCTCGTATTTAAACGATCTATATCACTCAAAGATAAGTTTGCATTAAAATCAGTTCTTTTATCATTAAATACATTAGAGTAATTACCGCCACCTGAAATGGTTGTTGCAACACCTTCGCCGCCACCACCGCCATTTCCACCACCGCCACCGCCACCGCTAAAGGAAACGGTCATTCCACCGCCACCACCGCCCGGACGGCCACCACCACCACCAGAGAAGCTTGAAAAGTCACGTGCTGAAAAATCCTGACGATTAATATTATTACCTGAACCAATAATAGAGAACTGCTCATCATTATTGATTCTATTTAAATTTCCTCTTAAATCAAAACGTTCAGGAACACCACCGCCACCAGTTAATTTTCCAAAGTTAGATTTGTTTCTGTCTTTTTTAACTTTCAAGTTAATGGCTGTTTCCTCGCTACCATCATCAATACCTGTAAACATGGATTGATCGGATTTGCGATCGTATACTTGTATTTTGTCAATTGCATCTGCTGGTAAATTACGCGTAGCCATTTTAGGGTCACCCGTAAAAAATTCCTTGCCATTCACAAATACTTTGGTGACTGTTTTACCATTCACCGTAATTGCACCCGATTTATCCACTTCAATACCTGGCATCTTTTTCAATAAATCCTCCACCACTGCATTAGGTGCTGTTTTAAAGTTTTCCGCATTAAATTCAATAGAATCTCCATTGATCACCACAGGAGGCCTTCTTGCAGTAACTGTGACTGTCGACAAACTGCTTGCATCTTGCATATATATGTTCGATAAATCTATTTTAGCATTCTTGCCAGTTTTAAAGGCAATCCATTGTTGAATAAAGCCAACATAGGAGATGGATATTAAATAGCTTCCGACTGGAACCGACTTCACGGAGAAAAATCCCTGTTCGTTACTCCTTGCGAAGCTAACTAATGAAGAATCCTTTGCTTTTACAATTGAAATGGTTGCAGAAGCCAAATTGCGCTTGCTTACACTATCCACTACCGTCCCCTCAATGGTAAATGTTTGTGCCATACCCAACAAACTCATCCCTAAAAACATCGCTAACAAAAATCCTTTCATTTTGATTAATTTATTCATTTTATAAAATTACGACAGAATTCGTAACTATCGGTTTTGTCGGCTTTTTAGGGCCCGGTTTTTATATAAAACAGCTCATTTTTGGATAAGCGGTAATTTTAAATTTAAATTCGGTTGAAACAGCCCCTTTTAGCGCTATTCAAAGCTAAATTGGCATTTAAGCAACCGCCTTTTGACGCTTATTTTGGTGTATAGTTTAACCAAAATATAGGTTTTTATATGAACGGGGATTTCGCTATTTGGGATCCTATCAATAACAATTTAACCACTCTACAAAAAACTAAAAATGGAGCAAGCCATATTTAAACAATTGACGCCCTGAAATACATAAACGTTGATTTAACTGTACTTATTTTATTGTAAATTTAATTTCTAAAAACAGGTATATGCAAAACTCAAGACGAAAATTTATTCAGAGCGCTTCCTTGGTATTAGCAGGGGCAAGTTTAAAACCAAGTGTGTTATGGTCAAAAAATGAAAACATTGCGAAAACTAAAAACTTAATTGGTATACAATTATATTCTGTTCGTGCAGATATGGGTAAAAATCCTTTAGGCACATTAACCGAATTGGCGAAAATGGGATATGAGCATGTGGAACACGCCAATTATATTAATCGAAAATTTTATGGTTGGACTGCTACTGAATTTAAAAAGGTATTAGACTCTTTAGGATTGCATATGCCAAGTGGTCACACCGTTATGGATTTAAATCATTTTGATAAAGCAAAAAATGATTTTACAGATGCTTGGAAATATACGATTGATGATGCAGCAACACTTGGTCAAACTTATGTGATTAGTCCTTCCATTGATTCCAAAGTGAGAAAATCTTTTGATGCATTTATGTTTCAAGTAGAATTATTTAATAAATGTGGGGAGTTGTGTAAAAAACAAGGAATGAAATTTGGTTACCATAATCACGATTTTGAATTTAAAGAAAAAGTAAATGGAGAATTAATTTATGATTTAATTTTAAAACATACAGATCCTTCATTAGTGGTGCAACAACTTGATTTTGGTAATATGTACGGTGCAGGTGCAAGAGGCGATGATTGGATTAATAAGTACCCTGGCCGTTTCCCGTCCTTACATGTTAAAGATGAAATTAAAGTTGCCAAAGGCGAAATGGGTGATGGTTATGAGAGCACGATCCTAGGCGATGGCGTAGTGGATCCAAAAGCAATTGCTTTATTAGCTAAAAAAATTGGTGGCGCACATCATTATATTGTGGAACAAGAATCCTATCAAGATAAAACACCACTTGAATCTGCTAAAATAGATTTAGAAAGAATAAAATCTTGGGGCATTTAAAAAATTAGAAAAACTAATTTACTCAATAGTGTACATCCGATGCGTAAAATCAAATTTGCACATCGGATGTTTTGTTACACAAAGCCACATCGTATAAACTTGGATACATTAAATAGTGATCATACAATTTTGTTAAAAAAGTTATTTTAACAAGCCCTGCTAAATTTTTAACATCAAACTGCTGCATCAATTTTGTTCTGTGGCCTTCAATGGTTCTTTTGCTATGTCCTACCTCATTGGCAATTTCTTTACTTGATGCTTCTTGACAAATTCTGACTAATATGTATTTATCATAAATGGTTAATTGCTGCATAATTTCAATTTGTTTTATTTTTTCCATTTGATTCATCAATGCAAAAACCTTTTCCGCAATGGTTGCACAAAAATACACCTTGTCTTGTTGTGCCATTGTTAATGCCTTGACCCATTCTATTTCAGAAATATGTCTTGACACAATCACCGAAAAGCCATGATCAATTAAATGATACAAATGCACCTCATCTTCATCATTAAATAAAACCATGATGGGGACGCTGTTTTTTATAAGTTGTATTGTTTTAATGGTAACAGGGTTTGCAAAGTTTAGCATGCCACTATCTAGTACAAGCACCTTAGGGTAATCATAACTGGGATGATCCTCAGACATGATTTCATGTAACATAGGGAGGTTACGTATAATACGATAGCCATTGAATTGAGGTTGTTGTTGAATGAGTGCGCCACATCCCAATGCATATAGGGTTTGTTGGTCACAAATGATAACTTGACTTTGCATAAAATGATTTAACGGTTAACAATAGCGTAAAGCAAGTGAATCAACATAATTCATTGATAAACAAACTTATGTTTCCGTAGCAAAGGCAATTAAATGCATTATAATTGCCCCTAATCAAGTGTTTTCTATGTAACTCGCATAGCTGCTAAAAAGCATAGGATGTATAAGCACCTAAATTAATACCCTTATTAATTTGTCAGTATTATATATTTTATAACTTCATTCCTAATTACTAACCACTTCACTATTATAACCATCCTTGCGTAACCTATTTTATCCTTTTGTTCCTGTGGGACATTTGAAAGTTTGGGTACTTGCTCCAGCTTTAGATAACCCAGATCCTAATTTATCATACTACTATGACTTTAGTCAAAGTATTGCCGAATACACACGTGTATTTACCGAACTTGACTTACCCTGGAAATGGCAACCTGTTACCTTAGATACTTATAAAACCATTGTTCAAGAAATTGCCAACGAGCGACAAAAAGGCGTTTTTTTTCCAGTGGTTTTAAATTTATGTGACGGAGATGAAATTAATGGCGCGCCAGGATTATCCGTTATAAAAGCATTAGAAGAAAAACAATTGGTGTATACGGGTGCTGACGATTATTTTTATGATATCACTACTTCTAAAATTCCAATGAAGATTGCATTTGATCATGCAGGTGTACCTACCCCAAAATGGGAAGCCATTAAAATAAATGAACCCGTTAAACCCAATGAACTAATCAATAATTTAGGAAGTCCATTAATCGTAAAACCTGCAGTGTCAGGGGGTAGCTTGGGATTGGGGATTAAAAATGTAGTTGACAATCCAACGGATTTACAACTGCAATTGGATAAAATGTTCGAAGGATATCGTGGCTGGAATTTATCCACCGATGGGATTGTTGCAGAATCTTTTATACAAGGGCCTGAATATACCGTAATGATTGTGGGTTCACATCATCAACCAGAATATGCAAAAATATATCCGCCTGTGGAAAGGGTATTTCATGCATCACTTCCTGAAAAAGAAAAGATTTTGTCCTTTGATCGTTTATGGGAAATTTATGAAGATGAAACTCCGATGCCGGCCGATGAAAATTTTTATCAATACCAATCAAGCCCAGACGAAATAAAATTAGCGATTCAACAAGTTTCTTGGGATGCCTATGCGGCAGTGAATGGAAAGGGATATACAAGAGTAGATGTGCGTGTGGATGAAAAAACAGGACAGCCCTATGTTTTAGAGGTTAATGCACAATGTGGGATTAGTGAGGATGAAAATTATACGTCCATTGGTGCAATTTTAAGATTTGCGAATCAAAGCTTTACTGAATTAATCATACATATTATCAACGACGCATTTGCGAGACGAAAAAAATAAATTTATGCGCCCCCTGCCTATTTTAAATAATCCAGACAGTTTCAAAAATTTAAAAATTTGTGTTTTACAACCCGACTATAGTACTTCGGGTGTGGATTATCAAAATTATGATCCCAAAAGAGATTTATCGGCCATATTACCTGAGGCAAAAATTGATCATGTTTTTTTAAATAAGCTCACTACCTACCAACAACTCAAACAACTTAAGGAAAACAATTACGATATATACATTAATTTATGTGAAGGTTACTTAGAATGGAAAGTGCCTTCGATCGATGTCATTATGAGTTTGGATTTATTGGAACTTCCATATACTGGACCTACGGTCAATTTATACGATCCTTCCAAAACCATCATGAAATATTTGGCTTTTTGCGAAGATGTAAAAACGCCTGCACATATATTAATTGAATCTGAATCCGACCTTACATTACTTCCGGGTAATTTAAATTTTCCACTTTTTGTAAAACCAGCCAAAGCCGGTGATAGCTTGGGTGTGGATAATGCATCTAAGGCAAATAATATAGAAGAATTAATCATAAAGGTTAAAAATATAGTAAGTGAATTTGGCGCTGCATTAGTTGAAGAATATATTGATGGCCGGGAATTCACCGTACTTGTTTGCGGAAATCCAGATGGAAAAACTTGCACGAGCTTCACGCCAGTTGAATACATTTTCCCAGAAGGTTTTGCATTTAAAACTTATGCATTAAAAACTTCTGAACTACACCCTAATGCAAATATCCCAGTTAAGGATGCCGCATTAGCAAAAAAATTACAAAGTATCGGCGAACAAGTTTTCATGTCCTTTAATGGCATGGGTTATGCGCGTATGGATTTTAGAATGGATGCAAAAGGCGATATTTATTTTTTAGAGATCAATTTTACTTGTTCTGTTTTTTATGCGGAAGGGCTTGAAGGTTCTGCTGATTATATATTAATGCATGATGGTGCTGGCCAAAGAGGATTTTTAGAACGCATTATTATTGAAGGCCTGGCGCGATATCAAAAAAAGGAGAAATTATTTGTCATCAAGGGAAATGCAATTTCAGGATATGGCATGTATGCAAAATATGACCTTCCAAAAAATACATTATTATTTAAAGGGGAGGAAAAAGCACAACGCATTGTTACCAAAAAATATGTGGATGACCATTGGGATGAACGCGAAAAATTAAATTTTAGACGTTATGCGTATCCGATTGGGAAGGAAGTATATATTTTATGGGACCTGCAACCAGAAGCCTGGTCGCCTCAAAATCATCATTGTGAAGCCAACTGCGCCTATGTTGGATTAAATGTCCTTACAAATAAGGAGGTTAAAAAAGGAGATGAACTCACTTTAGATTATGCGCAATTCTTAGACCACACCATGGAGCCTTTTAATTGTAATTGTGGTGCAAGCACTTGTAGAGGCATAATTAAAGGGAATGTGCAATTTTCACAGTAATATTTAAACCTTTTCCTTAAATTGGGATATCAAATAATTAGACGCTTTATGAAAAAAATTAGTTTCGGCTTTATCGCAGTTTGTATTTTTTGTTTAAATGCAAATGCGCAAAACACACCAAAAAAAGATAACGGCGGTATTACTCCTGAAAAATTAGAATCATGGGTGCCTGTCCCAATTATTACTCCAGGTAATACAAACGCAGATGCCCCATCGGATGCAATTGTTTTATTTAATGGTAAGGATTTATCTGCATTTCAAAAAAAAGATGGTAGTCCTGCAAAATGGCAATTAGATCCAGAAGGAACTGTGACAGATGTTAAAGGCGCTGGTGATTTAATTACCAAACAGGCATTCGGCAACTGTCAATTACATGTAGAATTTAGAACACCTGCTGTAGTAAAAAATAGCGGGCAAGCAAGAGGTAATAGTGGCGTGTATTTTATGGGCAAGTATGAGGTGCAAGTTTTAGACTCCTATGATAATGTCACCTACTCTAATGGTCAAGCTGCTGCTGTTTATAAACAATATGCCCCTTTAGTAAATGCAAGTCGCAAACCAGGCGAGTGGCAAACTTATGATATCATTTTTACTGCGCCCATCTTTAAAGATAATGGCGATGTAGAAGCACCAGGTCGCCTAACTGTTATTCATAACGGCGTATTGGTACAAAATAATGTATCCATTTTAGGTCCAACCGATTGGGCACAAGTTCCAGTGTATAAAAAGCATGATCCTAAACTTCCTTTATTATTTCAGGACCATGGTGATAATGGAAATCCAATAAGCTATAGAAATATTTGGATCAGAGAACTTTAATATATTAAATTTAGAAGTTGTTGCAATACTTCATTTTAAATCCGAAAATTTATCAATTAAGTTTTCGGATTTTTTATTACAAAAAATCGGCAACATTTTAAAATCAAGCACATTTGTAAAAAATAATGTAACTTAATGTTCATGATCACCCTGGGTAAATATCATCCGCCTGCAATTATTGAACCATTCACTCCTTTTTGGTGGGAATGTATGGTGATGATTATTTTAATCATCACCATTGTGGTTCGCGTACCCTTCCATTTCAAAAAAGTGAACCCAAAAACCTATGCTACTTTTATTGCTTTATTTTTTTCAATCAACTTTATTGTTGAAAATTATTATAATTACCAACAAGGCTATTGGAACTTACAACAAAACCTGCCAGTGCACTTATGTAGTATTAGTTACTTTTTGTGTATCGCGCTATTAATTAACTACAAACAATGGTTGGCTGAATGTGTTTACTATTGGGGCTTAGCGGGTGGTATTCATTCCCTACTTACCCCCGAATTTAGTGTTGGCATGGATGGCTATAATTTTTACGCCTACTTTATTGATCATGCAGGGATGTTGTTGGTCATCGCTTACATGATTTTACATTTAAATTTTAGGCCGCGGCCAAAATCATGGATTTGGATGTTTGGTTACACGCAATTAGTTGCGATTGGCGTTGGTATTGTAAATTATATTGTAGGTTCTAATTATATGTACCTATCTGCAAAACCGGAAGTCGAAAATCCGTTTTTAATTGGTGAGTGGCCTTACTATATCTTGGTTTTAGAGGCGGTTGCTATTATACACTTTTGGGTGTTTTATCTGCCATTTGCAAAAAGGAACAAACAAGAAGCTGTTAACGCATCCTTATAATTCTTCTATTCTTTTTGCTTTGTCATCAATCACCAAATCAAAATTAGGCTTGGTAGGTCCGCCATTGGGGCAATAGCCAGTAATTAGTTCATTAAATTTACAACCCCATTCAGTGAGTTGTGCAAGCGTGAGCGCACGTAAATCTCGCTTTGAACTTTCGCCTCGTCCAGTCCAATAAGTAATATGCCAACCTTGTTCAAACAGTTGATTAATTTTTGCAATATTCTCAAAATTTGGCTCCGCTAATTCATATACACGTTTGTCACTATAAAAGCATATTGTTTCATCAATATCTACCAAGGCTTTTTTAGAGCCGAACCTTTTAGACTCAATCATTGTTATTAGTTTAATTCATATAATAAGTTGCACAAATTTAGATAGTTTTTATAAATTACATCATTCATTTTATATTAAAGGCATTCCTATTCAAATCGAAAAAATAATTATTCATAATACATTTACTACACATATGAAACTCATCTTACTTTCCTTGTCTTTATTGCTTATGCAATCAACCCATGCACAAAAAACTGCTGACCCAATTTTAAGAACTGATCAAATAACCATTGCTAGGGATAGTTTTGGTGTACCGCATATTTTTGCGCCTACAGATCCTGAAGTGGCTTATGGCTTGGCTTGGGCACATGCGGAAGATGATTTTAACACCATTCAAACATTAATTTTAACAGGTAAGGGCAAATTAGCCACCTACCTTGGGAAAAAAGGTGCTTCCGTTGACTATGTAGTTGGCTTACTAAATACAAAAGCAACTGTAAAGGCCCAAATAGGTCAAATGGATCCTGCATTCCTCAATTTAATCAAAGGCTATTTGGCAGGATTACATGCATATGCAAAAGCGCATCCTTCTGAATTACTCAACAAACATGTTTTCCCGGTTACCGTGGAGGATTATTTATCTGCAGGTGTTTTTTCAGTAGCCGTATTTTGTGGCGTTGATAAAGCCTTACCAAAAATTTTAAATGGTTCTGTTCCAGCACTACCCATATTTACTGGGGAAGGTAGTAATGCTTTTGCAGTCAATGCAAGCAAATCCGCTTCGGGTGAAAATATGTTGGTGATCAATGCGCACCAACCCATCGAAGGCGCTACTGCTTTTTATGAAGCACATTTACAAAGTGAAACAGGTTGGAATATTTTAGGTGGTTTGTTCCCAGGAGCCCCTTTAATTTTTCATGGTGCTACACCAAACATTGCTTGGGCACATACCGTAAACATGCAGGATAAAATTGACATGTATCAATTGCAAACCGATAAGCAACATCCAGGAAAATATAAAGTAGATGGCAATTGGTTGAAATTAGAAAAGAGAAGAATAAAATTAAGTATCAAAGGGGTGCCAATTCCGATTTATAAAACAGCGTATACTTCCATATATGGCCCTACTGCGGCTACTCCATCCGGACAATATTTTTCAATGCGATTACCCTCATTAATGGATGCGGGTGCATTACAGCAATGGTATGCCATGAATAAAGCGCAAAACTACACACAATTCAAAGCTGCATTAAATCAGAATCATTTGGCCATGTTTAACATTGTGTATGCAGATAAAAACGATACTATATTTTACATTTCAAATAGTAAGATGCCTTATCGTAATCCCGATACAAGCTATCATTGGAATTCGACGGTTCCAGGGAATACCATGGCAACACTTTGGACTAAGTTTAAACCCCTATCTGAATTACCGCAATATTTAAATCCTACCAGTGGTTATTTATTTAACACCAATCATTCACCATTTTTAGCTACTGCCGAAAATGAAAACTTAAATCGGGCAAAGTTTGATGTGAACGATGGTTATGAACTTACACATAATAACAGAAGCCGACGCGCTAAGGATTTAATTGATCAGCTTGATAAAATTAGCTACAACGATTTAAAGAGAATCAAATTTGATCGTCAATTGCCCAATCCAATTTTATACCCTTATGGATATACTTCAGATACCTTATTTATGGTAGATGAATCAAAATACCCGCAACTAGCGCCATTGATTGTTAGTTTAAAAAAATGGGACCATAATGCAGTTGCCGAAAGCAATGGTGCTTTGATTTATAATTTGGCTTATTATTCCATCCCTAAATTAATGGGTGGCCGTAAAAGTAATGATGATCATAAAAGTGACAAGCTAAGTATGGACGAGGCAGTAGCTACTTTTCAGTATGCATATGATTATTTAATGAAAAATTTTAATCGATTAGATGTCACTTTAGGTGACATGCAAAAATTGGTGCGTGGTGATGAAGAATGGCCACAAGGAGGCATGCCCGATGTATTAGCTGCTGTGCAAGGTCAAGCTTATGGCACAGAAGGCAAACGTAAAATGGTAAGTGGTGATGCGTATATTGGATTTGTTAAGTTTCCTAAAAATGGTGGATTACCATTAATTGAAACTGTCAATACTTTTGGTGCTAGTTCAATTAAAGGGAATAAGCATTTCGCAGATCAACGCCCATTGTACCAAGCGCAACAATTGAAAAAAATGACCTTGGATAAAAATGAAGTGTTGAAAAATGCCGAAAGCATTTATCACCCACAATAAAAAAATTTATAAACGAGCGGTTACGATACTTTTATCCAGTATCGCCTTGGTATCGTAAATCACCGAATTAGGGGATGATTTTAAACTTGTATAATTCAATGATTTGAAAAAGTCATGTGCTACTGTTAATACAATAGCATCATAGGTTTCAAGTGAGGTGACTAAATTAATTTGATGGTTGTCAAAAACTTCCTTTGCATTTGCAAATGGATCAAATGCGACAACGGCTACCCCATTATTTTTTAGTGCTGTAAATATTTCAAAGGCTTGAGAATTTCGAATGTCGGGACAATTTTCTTTAAATGTCACCCCTAATAATAAAACTTTAGCGCCTTGTACTTTAAAACTATTTTTAATTAATAACTTGATTACTTTTTCAGTAACAAACGAGCTCATCTGGTCATTCACATGTCTGCCGGATAAAATTACTTGTGGATGATAGCCCAAACTACTTGCTTTATGTGCCAAGTAATAAGGGTCAACACCAATACAATGCCCGCCTACCAATCCTGGTTTAAATGGCAAAAAATTCCATTTGGTTGCAGCCGCAGCAAGCACTTCATTCGTATCAATATCCATTTTATCAAAGATCAATGCCAATTCATTTACAAAAGAAATATTAATATCTCTTTGTGCGTTTTCAATGGATTTTGATGCTTCCGCTACTTTAATACTTGACGCTTTATGGGTGCCTGCTTTAATAATACTTGCATATAAATGGTCAACCATGTTTGCGGCTTCAGGCGTTGAACCAGAAGTAACTTTTATAATTTTTGTAAGTGTGTGCACTTTATCACCTGGATTAATTCGCTCTGGTGAATAGCCACAATAAAAATCTTGATTATATTTTAACCTGCTAAATTCTTCCAATACAGGAACGCAATCCTCTTCGGTACAGCCAGGATACACGGTGCTTTCATAAATTACGATATCCCCTTTTTTTAAAACTTCTCCAACCATTTTTGTAGCAGTACGTAATAAATGTAAGTCGGGTTGTTTGTCTTTTGTGACAGGTGTAGGAACAGTGACAATAAAAATAGAACAATCCTTAATTTGAGTTAAGTCATGGGTAAAAATGAGTTTACTTGCATTTGCAATTTCTTGGGTGGTACATTGCAATGTGCTATCCACGCCTTTGTTCAAATTGGCAATTCGTTCTAAATTGATATCAAACCCAACCACTTGGTACTTTTCACCAAAAGCCACTGCCAAAGGCAATCCCACATAGCCCAAGCCAATGATCGCAATTTTAGCGTTAATAAGTGGTATTGGGCTATTCATATAAATATAAAGTTAATGGACTGATTAGTGATGTCCATAATTTTTTTCGCCTGCCGGTATTGGAAAAGGCAGCCTATTTTGAGGTGGCGGCAACGGGCAGGTCGCAAATTTGGTAAATGCGCAAGGCGGATTAAAGGCTTGGTTAAAATCAATAAAAGTATTTCCGTTGACATCTGGCTGATCAATATAAATGAAACGACCTGCACCATAAGTGGTTACCCCAGAAGTCGCATCCGCAAAAGTGATAAAGAGTTGCTTACCTCCTTCGTCAATTACATCCAAACTATAGGATTTATTTTGATAGGTAAATTGGAGCTTACCTGCATTTTTAGAAGCCACTTGCTGGCCCAAAACATTTGATATCATTAAAAAGGATGTAACAGGTGGCTGAAGCACCGCTTTTATTTTTAATTTTTCATTGATTGGAAAATGAGCTATCCCTTTAAATAATAAAACATTGCTCGATTTTAAATCTCTAAATCTTACCCCAATTTTATCTTCTCTTTTAATGATGGTCCATGAAAATGAATGACCTGACATTGTCCAACTCATTTCCGAACTAATGCCATTGCCATTAAAAACGCAAACCTTTGATCCAAAGGGCATGTTTTGATTATTTACCATAACCATATATTTATCAAGGCTCTCCCACATAACACTATCCCCTTCAAAAATAAAATTTCCCAAATAATCAGGAAAAAATACATCGGATGGATCGGGATTTTCATAAACACAATCATTGTTCTTTGCTGCTCCAAAAGTATTCACCCCGCTATGCAACCAAAACAAACCAGCTAAGTTTAACCAACCCTTGGGTGATTTTAACTCCACCTCCCTTAACTTATGCCATTCATTGATAGATTCAATATAAGTGGGTGTGGTCGCTTTTTGTCCTTTTACATTTGTAGATGAAAAAAGCATCGTAAGCGACACAAGGCTTAATGAAAATTTGAAGAAACCCCTTGTATTTGGCATATGCTAGGTAATTTATTAGCAAAATTAAGTTAAAAAGCGCTGCCCCAAAAATGAAAACAAGAAGGATAACATTTGTGTCCTTAAATTATTTAAATTTACTATTGATAAAGTGTTTTGTATATGAAAAAATTATTAGTCTCTTTTGTCTTTATATTTCTATTAATGGCATGTAAAAAAGACGTGACTGTTAGTAATTCCGGCAACGCATCTGAAGATGTGAATACCTGGATTTACAATACGATGAGTTACTATTATTTATGGAATACAAATATGCCCAAAATTTCAGCAACAAATTTGAAAGATAATCCTATGAATTATTTTTATAGTATTCTATATGATTATGGAAATACCGATCGTTTTTCATGGATTGATAGCAGTGCAAGTAATTTAGCAAATCAATTAAATGGAATTAATACCGTGCTCGGTATAAAATATTCTATTTTTTATACCGATAACACACAAGCAAATATGGCTTTTGTTATTGCTTATGTTTTAAAAGGCAGCCCTGCAGAAAAAGCAGGATTAAAAAGAGGTGACATTATTTTAAAGGTGGATGATAAAACGATTACCCCAAGTAATTATGCTACTATATTACAAAATGAAACTTTAAAATTAGGACTGGGATCCTATGCTGCTGGTATATTTACGAGCACAGGGACGAGTACGTCATTGACTAAAGTGGAACTACAAACAAATCCTATATTAAAAGATACTATTATTAAATGGGGTGGGAAAAAAGTAGGCTATATCGCATATATACAATTTTTATCCAGCTTTGACGATAGTTTAAGAAATGTTTTTGGCCGATTTAAATCAGGTGGTGTAAATGAACTAGTGATTGATTTAAGATACAATGGTGGCGGGTATGTGAGCTCATCCGGAACGGTCATGAATAAAAAAGTGTACAATGCTACTTATACAGAAGAATTAAATAAATCAAGTGGTAGTAGTGCATTTAATACCAACTTTAAATTAGAATCAAATAATTTAGGAACATTAACAAGGGTATTTTTCTTGGTATCCAACAACTCGGCGTCGGCTAGTGAATTAGTGATTAATAATTTAAAGCCATTTATGGATGTCATATTGGTGGGGGAACATACTTATGGAAAAAATGTAGGATCCTTTACTTTAACCGATAGCAAAAATAGATGGAACTATGGCTTGCAACCCATTACATTTAAAATTGCCAATGCAAAAGACGAATCCAATTATGGCACCAAGGATGGGTTTTTACCTAATATTGCCATTACAGATAACGTATTACCTTATAAGCAATTGGGCGACCCATATGAAACTGTTTTAAATAAAGCCTTATTGTATATTAGCCCAGTCGCATTTCAGCCTTTTAGTGCCAGCGGGAATACATCCCAAACCAAAGCAACCTTATTTCAAAATAAAGCGGTCTCGGACAATATCAAAATGGACCGTCAGGATATGTGGATGAAACCAAACTTATAGTGTACTTTTATTTTCATATTAGTAAATGCTACATGAACTATGTTTGTGCATATTAAATTCATTATTCAAAATAATATATGAAAAAATTTCTCCTACTTATTTTAAACGTATTTATTGTAAGTATTTTATTTGGTCAAGGTATCGTGAAGGAAAAGCAAGTCATTGCAAGTAAAATATTGAATCGCGATGTGCATTACTCCATATATCTGCCTTCAGACTATAACATAAGTGATCGGTCCTACCCTGTAACGTATTTATTACATGGCTATGGTGACGCGGATGATGGTTGGATTCAATTTGGAGAGATTAATAGGCTCGCAGATAAAGCAATTACAGAAGGAACCATCCCTCCAATGATTATTGTCACTCCTGATGGATTTAAAAGTTTTTATATCAATGCCGCAGATGGCTCATTGTCCTACGAGGATTTTTTTATAAAAGAATTAATACCGCATATTGAAAAAACATATAAGGTAAAGTCAGAAAAAAGATTTAGAGGGATTGCAGGATTATCGATGGGAGGATATGGGGCATTATTATATGGTTTGAAATACCCAAAATTGTTTGCAGCAGCTGCTCCTCTAAGTGCAGTGGTCTGGAGCAATAGTGATATTAGCACTGCATCAGATAATATTTATAATTCATTATTTGCGACAGCAGATAAAAAAAATGTAAAAGGAACAGATAGGATTAATGCAGCATGGCTTCAAAACAGTCCGCTTCATTTAATTGAAACAAAGACCATTGAAGAATTGTCTTCCGTTAAATATTGGATCGACTGCGGTGATGATGATTATTTATCAGTTGGAAATGCAAATTTACATATCGCAATGACCAATAAAAAAATACCACATGAATTTAGGGTTCGAGATGGCGCACATAGTTGGACCTATTGGCGCACAGGGGTCATTGATGCATTAGCATTTATTGGAAACAGTTTTCATCAAAAATAATTTACCCCATTATGTCTATACAAGTTTTTATTACAGGCGGCACTTTTGACAAAGAATATAACGAACTCAATGGTAGCTTATATTTTAAAGAAACTCATTTGCATGAAATGCTGGAATTAGGCCGTAGTAAACTTGATTTAGCCATCACTACATTGATGATGAAGGATAGTTTAGAATTTACAGATGATGACCGACAACTCATTGCTGAAGCATGTTTAAAAACAAGCGCAGATAAAATTTTTATTACCCATGGCACGGATACCATGACTTTAACCGCAAGCTACCTTGCAAAACACTGCAACAATAAAACAATTGTTTTGACAGGTGCAATGGTGCCATATAAATTTGGAAGTTCGGATGGATTATTTAATCTTGGCAGTGCATTGGCATTTGTACAAGTACTGCCAACAGGGGTTTATATTGCCATGAATGGAAAAGTTTTCGAGGCGAATAAGGTGCAGAAAAACAAAGAAAGAGGCGAATTTGAAGCATTATAATTAACAATTACATTAACCATATTTTTATGAGGTCACTTTATATCATTGCTTTTTGTTTCCTTTTAATCCAACCCGCTATGTCGCAAAAACAAACTCAAATTATTGCGCATAGAGGTGCGTGGAAAGAATATGCATTGCCCGAGAATTCAATTGCTTCATTGCAAAAAGCAATTGAATTGAAATGTTATGGCAGTGAATTTGACGTTCGTCGCACCAAGGATGGTGTACTTGTTGTGAATCATGATCCTGTTTATTATGGCGATACAATCGAACTTCAGAATTACGCCGATTTAAATAAAAATAAATTAAGTAATGGCGAAAATTTACCTACGCTTGAAAGTTACTTTAGTACAGGAACGCGCGACAACCCGCCCACCTTACTGATTTGCGAAATTAAAGAGGCAGTAACAGGGGCAGCTATTTCACAAAAAACAACGATGGAAACCCTTGCCCTGGCTGAAAAATTAGGCATATCAAAAAAAATAATTTATATCAGTTTTGGATTTGAAATAGTTAAAACTATCAAAAGATTACAACCCAATGCTATTGTACTTTATTTGGAAAATAACAAAACAATTAATGAAATTATAAATGAAAAAATAAATGGTATCAACTTTCATTTCAGTAATTTTATTAGTGACCCACAAATAACTGCGGCCGCAAAACAAAATAATTTATTAATTGGGAGTTGGACTGTAAATCAAGTGGAGGACCTAAATAAATTAATCGCACAAGGCGTGGAATTTATAACGACTAATATGCCAGCACAATTTTCAGATTTAGTGTCAAAAAAGTAAGCTACTAATCTCTATTTCGATTGCGTCTGATAACAATGATGATGATGGCAATGATGCCAAAAATTATAGGTAAACTCATAATAAATATTTACAATTAATTTATTTTTTAGCGGGTAATGCGGCTAATAACTTTTTTAAAAATTCGCCAATCGAATCACCCTCAATCCATCTTACCACCACCACTAACTCATTTACTTCGTCCACATAAATCATATTAGTTCCATTACCCAAATGCGCATAGGCAGAAGCAGGTGCTGATGGATATAATTTTTTATCCGTATTTAAAAAATAATTCATAAACCCATATTCTGGATTTACTGATGTGGGTGTGGTCGCTTTTTTAAACCAGCTTGCAGACAATAATTGTTTGCCTTGCCAATTGCCCTTATGTAGGGTCAGTAATCCAAATCTTGCCATATCATAAGCGTTTATAAACATGCCTCCGCCGAAGTGACCGCCGCCACTCACCGACTGAACTGGCTTTCCATCTAACACGATCCATGAAGATTGATAACCAGCCCAGGTCCAAGTATTAGTTGCCCCAATAGGTTGCATGATATTTTCTCTAAGTACTTCAGGAAGTGATTTATGCCAAACTGTGGTCATTGCAAGTGCCAATGCATTTACACGAGTATCATTATATTTATAAGTAGTGCCTGGCTCATTTCTTTTTCGTGTTAACCATTCCGCCGAATTTTCTGTTGGTCGATCTGCCCAATCCGGCTTGCCCCACAATTCCCCTTCCCAATCACTGGTTTGTCGAAGTAAATGATCCCAAGTAATTTTTTTATTATGTTCTGTAGCAAAAGGATAAATAAAATCTTTGACTGCCATTGGATTTTGATTCGTATTCATCAAAGCAGCATAAGGTTGAATCGGAGGCATATAATTATTGACCTTATCATCTAAGGAAGAAATTAACCCCTTATCAAGTGCCAATCCAACAATGCTTGACCACTGGGTCTCCAAATGGCTCTTTTCCATATTGCATGGCTTGGGTAATTCTGGCATTTCTAGGATACTTAGACTCATGTTGTGTTGAGAATTGAATCGCCTCCTTGATTTTATTGGAATCAATTTTAAAAAATGCAGGTGATTTCTTCTCCCAATTATTTGCAGCAGGAAAATAATTGGGCGCCTGCGCATTTGCAAAAAAAGATGTGAAAATAAAAATGAAAACGAATGTTATAACTTTATTTATTGATTTCATGTTTAAAATTTATTGGGCCTTCAAATTTAATTAGTCGTATTATTTTAATTTTGTTGTATCAACCCTTGTTGGCGTGTCCTTTCCTGAAATGATAGTTTGTGCACTTTTAGCAATCGCTTTTACAATTTGCGTCATGTTTGCAATATCTAAAGTTGAAAATTCATCACTTGGTTTATGATAGTTGGGTTCGCTATCCATTTTGGAAGTGCTGATGGTATGTGCTGGCACACCTAATCTTGCTAATGTAGCATTGTCTGATCTGTAAAATAAATTTTGATCCGTATACGGATCTGGATAAAATTGAAAATCGGTTCCTTGTAAATTTTTTTGAAGAATTTCACCCATATCTGTTTTTTCATATCCAGTGATGTACGCACTATTTTTTCCCCACTTACTTTCGGTTCCAATCATTTCAATATTAAACATTGCTTTTACCTGCAGTGGATCAAATTGTTTTGAAAAATATTGTGCACCAAACCCACCCGATTCCTCTGCCGTAAACGCAGCAAATACCAATGTGCGCTCATTATTAGCTAAAGCTGAAAAATATTTTGATAACATAATCATAGCAGTAGTACCTGCGGCATCATCGTTAGCGCCATTATAAATAGAATCGCCATTGACTGCCCTTTTTCCATTCACTCCTAAATGATCGTAGTGTCCTGAAAAAATCACATACTCATTGGGTAATGATTTTCCTGGAATGATACCGACAACATTTGACAGTGATAATTTATCAACTTTATGTGTTGCTTGTAATTTATATTGCGTGGGTACTTGATTTGCTAATACAATAAAAATTGATTTTTGTTGCTCACTCAAGCCAGATTTAAATTGCACCAATCTTCCAAAATTTGCCCCCAAAGACTCATCCACTAATATGACATAATTTTTATTGTTAGTCATATATTTTCTAACAGTTAAAAATAAATTATCTTCCTTCGCTATTTTTACTATCTCATAGCCGCTTTTTTCATTAATATCTAAATTGGCTTCGGAAGTAATGGCAATGATATTTTTTGTGTCTATATTATTACCATCAAAATTTCCTGCTGCAGAAATAAATTTTGTACTAATTCTTGAAAAGCTTTGCAAATGACTATCACTATTTTTAAAAGTGGCTAACCCATTTTGCTTAAACTCATTTGCAATAAAATTAGCTGCCTTCTCAATACCCGCTGTATAAATTTGTCGGCCCGCTAAATCATCTGAGGACAAAAACTTTTCAATTCGCTCGGTTTCAGATTCATTAATCAACTTGGCGGCTTTTTGACTGTGTAATGAAGAAGTAAAAACTACTGAACAAAGCGTCACAACGAGTAATTTTTTAAACATATTGAATTATTTTAATTTAAATTTTGCATAAAGGTAATATCAAATGGATTTAAACCCATTTTTATGATATCCGCTATTAGAGATAGATCAAATAACCCGTTGGATTTTAGAAAATTGTCTGCTTTTTTTTGCGAAAAATGGTGAAAAATTGTAAATTGAATGAGAATATTAATTCAGTTATGCCTGCAACCCCCATTTCAAGCAATTTAGGATTGACCCCATATCAAGGGGCTTGGACCAAGGTGACCACAAAGCACTTATTGAAAAGGGTACTTTTTGGTGCTAAATCAAACGAAATAGACTATTTCTTGAATAAAGGCATGGCGAACTCAGTCAAGGAGCTGTTGTCTCCTAATGTAAATTATCCTAGTCCACCGCTTAATGATTATAACACAGCTACTGTTATTGACCCTGTGGTTCCTTTGGGTGCAACATGGATTAATAATATTACTGCCGATGGCACACTCAATAGCTATCGCCGTTCCACTTTTAAAAAATGGCAGGTTGGAGCCATGGTGAATCAAGAAAAAAACATCACCGAAAAGCTTAGCCTTTTTTGGGCGAATCATTTTAGTATTGAAGCTGATATTGTTTCCTATGGAAATTATGTTTTTAGTCACCACGATACAATACGGAAAAATTGTTTGGGTAATTTTAAGCAACTC
This sequence comes from Chitinophagia bacterium, assembly GCA_009920495.1. Classification (GTDB taxonomy): domain Bacteria; phylum Bacteroidota; class Bacteroidia; order Chitinophagales; family Chitinophagaceae; genus Sediminibacterium. The sequence continues at coordinate 16,788 of RFZW01000005.1, read as the reverse complement.
ATAAAATTAATTACTATTGATGCAGGTATGTTGCGTTACCTAAATGGTTATTTAAATACCAATACCGCACCTGACGAAAATTATGGTAGAGAATTACAAGAATTATTTACTTTAGGAAAACATGCGGATGTTAAATATACCGAAGCGGATGTCAAAGCGGCAGCGAAGGTTTTAACAGGATGGCGTATCAATAGTGCTTTTAGTGTTTATTTTGATTCGACAAAACACGATAGCACCAATAAACAATTTTCATCTTATTATAATAATAAAGTAATTACTGGAAGAACAGCAGCTGCAGGCGCAAATGAAACAGACGATTTGATTAGTATGATTTTTGAAAGGCCCGAGGTAGCTAAATTTATTTGTAGAAAAATTTATCAGTTTTTTGTTTACTATCATATTGATGATAAAGTTGAGAATAATATCATCGCACCACTTGCAGATATTTTTATAAAAAATAATTTTGAAATCAAGCCTGTACTTGAAAAGCTATTTCAAAGCGAACATTTTTATGATTCCTTATATATTGGTTGTCAAATTAAAAGCCCTATTGATCATGTAGTAGGTTGTTTACGAGAATTCAATATTAGTTTCCCTAATATGATTACCGATTATGCGGATTCCTATTATCTATTCAATAATATGGTAAGTCAGATGATCAACTTAGGGCAAAATCCATCGGATCCGCCCAATGTTGCTGGTTGGCCTGCCTATTATCAAGTGCCGGAATTTTATGAACTATGGATTAACGCAGATACCTTACCCAAGCGAAATAAATTTACCGACTTAATGGCGGAATCAGGTTACACCAGAAATGGGAAAAAAGTAGTTATTGACACCATTGCATTTGCGAAATTTATTTGCGCAAACCCCAGCGATCCCAACATTTTAATTGATGCTGCATTTGCAAGCTTAGTTTCAACGGATGTGTCCGCAACATTAAAAGCAAATTTAAAAAAGCAAATTTTATTAAGTGGGCAAGTAAGTGACTATTATTGGACAGACGCATGGAATGCTTATCAAGCAAGTGCTACTACAATCAACTTTAATATTGTGAATGTCCGACTCAAGACCCTATTAAAATATATTATGAACCTGCCCGAATACCAATTGCAATAAATGAAAAGACGCAATTTTATACGAAATAGTGTTGCGCTAATGGCGCCTACTGTGATTGGTGGCAATCCCATTCATATATTAACACAACATCCAATAATACAGCCCGAATTATTGGCCAGTGTAAACAATGATCGCGTATTAGTGATTATACAATTGAGTGGTGGTAATGATGGATTAAACACCGTTATTCCAATAGGAGATTATAGTAAGTATTACAACGCGCGAACCAATATTGCGATTCCTGAAAAAAAGATTTTATCATTAACCGGTAACGATGCAACTGGTTTAAATCCAGCGATGACCGCGTTTCAAAATTTATTTAACGAGGGTAAATTAAATATTGTTCAAGCCGTTGGATATCCGCAACCTAGCTTTTCGCACTTTAGAGCAACTGATATTTGGATGAGCGGGTCGGATAGCACACAGTATTTGAATACTGGCTGGGCGGGAAGATATTTAGATAACCAATACCCTAATTATCCTGAGGCGTATCCTAGTGACCAAAATCCAGATCCATTAGCAATACAAATTGGATCTATTACCTCCCTTACCTGTCAAGGTCCGGTAGTTAATATGGGATTGAGTATTTCAGACCCGGCTTCCTATTATAATTTAATTGATAACATTGATGACACAGTGCCTAATACCAATGGTGGTTATGAATTAAGTTTTGTAAGGCGCATTGCAAAACAAACCAATAAATACGCTGTTCGCATTAAAGCAGCTTCGGATAGTATTAAGCAACAAGTCACCTACCCTAATAATTCATTAGCGTCACAATTAAAAATTGTAGCAAGGTTAATTAAAGGAGGATTAAAGACTAAAGTTTATATGGTTAATTATGGCGGTTTTGATACGCATGCAGGTCAAACCAATTCCATTGATACAACCATTGGGCCACAAGCAACATTATTAAATGCAGTTTCTGAAGCAGTAAATGCATTTCAAAACGATATTAAAGGGCTTGAGATTGATGACAGAGTCATTGGAATGACCTACTCTGAATTTGGCCGTCGCATTAAGTCAAATGCAAGTGGCGGAACGGATCATGGCGCAGCAGCACCATTATTTCTTTTTGGAAAAAATGTGCGCGGTGGCGTATTTGGGAAAAATCCCGATTTGCCATTAACAGCAACTGCGAATGATAATATACCTTATCAAACAGATTTTAGAAGTATTTACAATTCCATTCTTACAAATTGGTTTTGTGTGAATGAAACAGACAATATGCAAATTATGTTAAAGAAGTACCCAACTTTACCATTGATCAATGCAAGTGTTTGTGGTGTAGCTATGGAGAATTCAACTTTTGCTGGCAACACCATGATTAGCAACTATCCAAATCCATTTAGCGCTCAAACTAGAATTGAATTCAAAACAGCAGGAGGCGCAACCTTAGTTCAATTGTTAGATACTACAGGATCCGTAATTAAAATATTAGTAGATACAAGTTACCCTTATGCGGGCATGAATAGTGTTACCTTATTTGGTAGCAACCTACCAGCGGGCGTTTACTATCTGAGGCTTCAAAATGGCATAAATCAATATGTCAAAACTATCATAAAGATGTAATGAATTAAACTTGTGATTGAATTGTTTGCTTAATTTTACACCAACAATGCAATCAGATCAAGAATTAATATTACAATTTCAAAAGTCCATTAAAAGGGAGGAAACTTTTACGCAATTGGTGAAAAAACACCAAGCAAAAGTATACCATCAAATAAAACGAATGGTCAATGATCATGAGGATGCTGATGATATTGCACAAATGGTCTGGATCAAAATATGGAATAAGTTAGATGGATTCAAAATGGAAAGTGAGTTTAGTACCTGGCTATTCCGCATTGCCTATAATGAAACCCTTAATTTTATTGCAAAACAAAAAAGACAAGGTTCCAATACAAGTTCGACCGATATATTGGACTACGAAAACACGCCTAGTCATACGGATGCCCCAAAAAGCAGTGAAATTCAAATAAAATTAGACCAAGGCATTAAACAACTACCTGAAAAACAGCAATTTGTGTTTATGTTACGCTATTTTGAGGAGTTGAATTATGAAAAAATAGCAAGTATCACTGGGACTACTGTGGGGGGTGCAAAAGCCAATTATCATCAAGCAATTAAGAAATTAGAAGAATTTTTAAAGAAAAATTAAACCTAGCAATTAATCAATTGTCAAAATAGCACAATGGAACAAAAAAAGATAGATACAACACTTGAAGATGATCAATTAATGGTTGAACGCCTTTTTTCAAAAGAGGCTTTAGCCAATTATGATATGTCGGCATCAAGTGTGCCTGCGTCGTATTTTGAAACATTTCCTGAAAAATTACAAAACCGAATTGCCAATAATAAGCCGAAAATATTTTTTCTTACCCCCATTGGGAAAATGGCCATTGCTGCAGCATTCATACTGGTAGTCGCTAGCACCTTTATTTTTTTAAACAGTAGTACAGATAATAATTTAGAACTTTCGACGATAACAATTAATGATATATCAAACGATGAAATTGAAGCTTACGTAGATGCAAATGAGTGGATGGCTGAGATTGATTGGCAATCAGAAGCATTTAAACCTGATACCGAAGCGGAACAGTTTTACAAAGATTCGATTGATTAAATAATTTTAGAAAAAAATTGCATTTTAAAAATGCAAGTATAAAAATTAAATATATAAATACCAATTTATGAAATACCTATTGTACACTTTAGCATTGAGCATGGTTATGATTACAACCAATGCTCAAAGACCACCAGAAAAAAGATCCCGCCCTAATGAGCAATCAGAACACAATGACGACAAAAGAGGACCCGGCAGACCAAGTAGGGCAAACATTGAAATGTTTAAAACTAAATTTATCACAGATCAATTAGCACTTACACCGCAAGAGGCGGAAGCTTTTTGGCCAGTATATAATGAATATAAAAATAGCATGCGCGCTGTTTACAAAGAAAAAAAGGAAAACGAAATTGAATTGCAAGAAGCGGTGCTAACAGTAAGAAAAAAATTAGCTTCTGCACTTAAGCCAATTTTAAAATCAGATACAAGAATTAACGATGCTTTAAAAGTAGATAAAGAGTTTTTGAAAAAAGCAAGAAACGAAATGACACGTCGTCATGGAGGTCCACCACCAGCAAAAAGAGATTAAAAAATCGGTTTTAAATGTTACAATACGATTAAGCCCTATCTTGATTTTCAGGAGGGGCTTTTTTAATTTTCGCAGGTTTCGCCATCGCAACAGGGAGCGATATTGGTTCCACAAATACTACATTGGTAGTGGCCATGCACCATCACTGGATCGGTTTCCTGAGAACAAACAGGACAAATTTGTATAGCCATCGTTTTTTATTAAATTTAAGAATTAAATCAACAAATACCAGATTTTAACAAGCTTCTATTTTGTATATTACATCAATTAAATGTTTTTAAATTTAATATCATCATAACTCATATGTAAAAGCTAAATTATGAAAATAAAATATATCTATTTAACACTCTTTATAACATTACTACATATGTCAAATGCTACAGCACAATATTTACCGCTCTATAAAAATATACCTAATTATATTGATGCCATTAATGAGGAAGTGATTACGCATGACGGTATTTTAAGAATAGGAAAAGTATCCATACCTGGTTACCAATATTTTAGAGCCACCAATGATACTATTAAAAGACCATGTGTGATCATTTGTCCAGGTGGTGGCTATGGTATATTGGCTGCAACACATGAGGGTACAGATGTCGCAAGCTTTTTTAATAGCATAGGTGTAAATGCAATTGTATTAAAATATAGAATCCCTAGTAGCACACACCAAGTTAATAAATCAATAGCACCATTACAGGATGCACAGCAAGCGATTTATCTAGCTAGGACAAACGCAAATGAATGGGGCATTGATGCAAACAAAATAGGTGTCATGGGCTTTTCTGCAGGCGGACACCTTGCTTCAACAGCTGCCACCCATTATGAAGATGTTAAAGTGACCAATCCAGTAAATATCTCCTACCGCCCCGATTTCCAGATACTAATTTACCCGGTGATTAGCTTTAGTAGTTATGGTCACAAAGGATCAAGGGATAATTTAATTGGGCCCGTAATTAATGAGGATCAGGTACATTATTTTAGCAATGAAGAACATATCAACAAAAATGCACCCCCTGCTTTTTTAGTACATGCAAAGGATGATGGTGCTGTTCCTGTCGCAAATTCAATTAATTATTATAAACAGCTACAAGAAAATCAAGTTCCTTCAGAACTATACCTTTTTGAAAAAGGAGGGCATGGATTTGGAATGAAAAACAATACCAGTGAAGTTTTCTGGCCCCAATTAATGGAACAATGGTTGATAAAAAATAATATTATAAATAAATAGCAAAAAAAATACGCATCTTTATTTGATGCGTATTTTTTAAAGAACGTATTTTGTTTACTTTTTTACCTCGCTACCTTTCCATCCAAAAAAGGCGACCACCAAAAAGGCAACCATCGGAACGATATAGCCCATTTGAATATTACCTGTTTGGTCAGATATGAGTCCAAATATTCTAGGTAAAACTGCGCCGCCAACAATGGCCATGATAATTAAACTACTGCCCATTTCTGTATCGGAACCTAGATCCTTAATGCCTAATGAAAAAATGGTCGGGAACATCACTGACATAAAAAAGGCCATACCTATTAATGCATAAATAGTGATGATGCCATGTGAAAATATGGCAATAATACAAAGCAGTGTAGCTAATAAACCATAGACAGTCAATAATTGATTGGGTTTGAAATAATTCATTAAAAAAGTACCCGTAAAGCGGCCAATTAAAAAAGCCAAGGCCGCAAAACTTAAATAATCCGCTGCTTGTATTTGATCAATCGCCGCTGATTCGGTAGCAAATAAAATAAATAAACTAAATACACAAACCTGTGCGCCCACATAAAAAAATTGGGTGACCACTGCCCATTTTAAATGAGCATGCTTAAAAGTGCCCAAGACGGTTGCCTTTTCACCACCTTCTTTTTTAGTTCTGATATCTGGCAATTTTACCAAATAAAACAAAACAGCAATAATAATTAAAACAATACCAAGAATAGTATAAGGTGTTTTAACCGTATACGCTTCCGATGCTAATGCGGCTTGCCTAACTGATTCACTCATTGCACTTAATTCAGCATCTGAATTTCCCTTCGTTAAAATTACCCTTGCTCCAATGGCAGGGGCTAAAAATGCTGCAAGTCCGTTAAAAGATTGTGCGAGATTTAAACGCTGAGTGGAAGAACTAGGGTCTCCTAATGCCGATGCATAAGGATTTGCAGCTGTTTCAAGTATGGTCAGTCCTGAGGCTATGACAAAAGAGGCAAACAAAAAATAAAGATAAGATTGATTGTTAGCGGCAGGTACAAATAAAAAGGCACCCACTGCAAATAAAAGAAGTCCTATAATAATACCGGTTTTATAGCCCAGTCTTTTCATCACCATACCTGCAGGCAAAGCCATAAAAAAATAGGCGATATATACCGCCGAATCCACTAATGTGGATTGGGTCGTGGTTAAGGTAAAGGACTTTTTTAAATGGGGTATTAAAATGGGAACGAGATTATTAGCAAACCCCCACAAAAAAAATAAACAAGTGATTAATATAAAAGGGATTAAATCTTTGGTTGTTTTTTGCGATGTCATAAGTGGATCAATTATAATTAAATATAATTCAAGCAGTACTAATAAACAAAATTTTATATAATCAAATACTAAAATAATTTGTAACTTAACAAATCACTTTAACACATTTGTAAAATATTAATCGCTATTTATGAAAAAAGGGTACTTATTAGGTTTGGTTTTGTTGGTTTTGTTTCAATTATCGGCATATGCCAAATCAACACCGAGAGAATTCTATTTAATAAAAATATATCACTGTACTACACAAAGTCAGTTAAATCATATTGATGATTATTTAGAAAAAACATATTTGCCATTTTTACACAATAATGGAATAAGTAAAGTAGGCGTGTTTGCGCCAATCATGAATGACACCAGTGCCGATAAACGAATATTTGTATGGGTGCCATTAAAAAACTTAAGCCAGATAGATGCTTTAGATCAAGTTTATGAAAAATTAGACCCATTTGGTGACGACCCATTAATTCATTTAGATAACAAAGACAGTAGTTTGCCTTATACGCGTATAGAAAGTATTTTAACAAAAGCATTTAAACTACAACCACAATTTGAAAAATCGTCAGATTTGGTAAAATCAAGCAACCGCGTTTTTGAGTATCGTAGTTATGAGAGTCCTACTGAGGAAATGCACTTAAGAAAAGTTAATATGTTTAATGAAGGCCAAGAAATTGAAATATTCAAACGCTTAAATTTTAATGCCGTATTTTATTCAAAAGCCTTAGTTGGCGCTAGGACACCTAATTTAATTTATATGACTAGCTTTAATGACATGGATGACCGTAATGCACATTGGGAAGCATTTAAACAGGATCCAACTTGGAAAAAAATATCCGTTGCCAAAGAATACCTAAAAATTGTAAATAGAAACGAAACTATTTTAATGAGGGCTAAAACTTACGCTGATTTTTAGTCAACCAATGCAATACCCATCAATTTAATTAATTCCAGTTGTGCATTACACAATTGATATTGGTATTGCAATTGATTTAGCAAGGCCCTTTGATAATCCGCATTGGTGGATGTAATTTCAATGGGCGTTGCTGTTCCATTTTGTAATTTACTAACACTTAGTTTTTGCGCTAAAGCCGCTTGCGTAATTTGTGTGGCGGCATTTTTTATTCTGCTTTCATTACTTTTTATATCAATCAAAGCTGCTTGAATATCTTTTTCAAAATCATGTAGTTGTGCAATCACATTAGTTTCACTCATTGCTAATCCACGCTCTTGTATTTTTATTTGCTGTTTTGTTTTACCACCATTAAATAAGGGTACTGAAAAACCAATACCCGCATTATAATTAAAACGGGGATCTTGAATTTGAGGTAAGTACCCATTTCTCGAACCTACACTCGCTTTCAAGCCAACAACCGGCTTTTCATTTAGTTTTGTTATTGCCACTTCGGCCTTGGAAACACCTACTTTATCTCTTGCGATTGCAATGCTTGGATTGTGTAAGGTAGCTAATTGAATGGCTTCCTCGAATGTATAATTTTTTAATGCAACACTTAATTGGCCATCCGATATTTTAGAAACCCCCGTTGCATAATTTAATAAGTTCAGTAGCTTTTGCACATTGGTTTCTAAATCAATTTTACGATTAAGCTCATTGTCAATTTTAGATTGAATCGTAAGTAAGTCTAATTGTATTGCATTGCCATTTTTCAACTGCGCTTCAACTACCGTTTTATTTTCAGTCAATAATTGCAATACCTGATTCTGTATTTCAATCGCCTTTTTGGCATATACTATTTGATAGTATAGCTGGCTAATTTGAAAAAACAAGCTATGCTTTAATTGCTCAGCAACATGTTTTGATGTTTGTAATTCTAACTTTGCTTTTTGTATATTGGATTGCAGTCGACCAAAATCAAATAAAATATAGTTGCCATTTAAGGCTGCTGAAACATTATGTTCAGGTGAAAACTGAAATGTTTTTTCTCCAAAGGCAACCTCGATCTTAGGTTGCACATATGCATAACTTGCATCCGCAGTGATATCTGGATATTTATTCAATTCAATTAATGTAAGCTTATCTTCTGCAAGCTGCACCGACTGTTGCACCTCCTTTACTTTAGGAAAATATAATAAGGACTGATTTAATAAATTTTTAAGCTCCCCGTTGATTAAACTTTGTGCCATTGATGCAGTGCAAGTTCCCATTACAACTACAATACCTAAAACTATTTTTTTCATATCTCGTTTACTTTAAAAGTATAATATCATTATTAATGTGATTCGGCTGCGGCTTTTGCAGCAGCTTGATCCATTTTTTTGTTCGTTCGTAAAAAGAAAACCAAAGGAATGACTACAATAAAAAATATGCCTACTAATCTAAAGGTATCTAGATAGGACAAATAATACGCTTGTCGATCCACTGACATATCTATCATTTTGTATGCCCTTTGCGTGGCACCATGTAAGTCACCTGTTTTGGCTGCGATGCCTTGAGTTACTGCAGTTACTCTTTCTTGCCATTGTGCACCATCAGAAGGCATATTGGCGATTAAATTAGTTCGGTGTTCGTAATATTGTCTTGCAACATAGTTGTTTGCCATAGCAATACCAAATGCCCCACCCAATTGGCGTATCATATTATTTAAGGATATACCCGCAGCATAATCCTTTGGTGCTAGCCCAACAACCGCCTGATTAATCAACGGCAATTGACTCATGGAAATACCAAAGGCTCTGATTAATAAGGGCCAGAAAAAATCCCATTTACCTGCATCCAGTGGCATTGCTGCACTATAAAATGCATATACAGCAAACAAACTAAAACCTACAATCACAAATGGAATGGGTGACACCCCTTTACTCATTAATTTACCAATAATAGGCATCATGATCACCCCTGCTAATGTGGGCGGCAATAAAGAAATACCCGTTTCAAAAGCAGTATACCCCATAATTCTTTGTGCCAATACTGGATATACGAAAACAGAAGTAAACAAACCAAAGCCCGCAACAAAAGTAAATATGGTGGTAAAGGCTAAATTTCTATTTTTTAATACCCGCAAATTCACTGCAGGTTGTTTTATATTTAATTCATACAATATAAATGAAACAAGACCAATGACAGCAATACCTGAACAATAACGAATGGTTTCACTATTAAACCACTCTTCCGATTCTCCTCTTTCTAACACATATTGCAAGCAGCCAATACCCGCCATTAAAAGCATGATACCGGTGTAGTCAATCTTGATTGCATCTTTACCTTTACCCTCTCCTTCTTTTTTATCTATAAAGGTGAATGATAAAAATGTTGCTATAATTCCAATAGGAATATTGATCATGAAAATTAAAGGCCAACTATTGTGTTCGATAATCCATCCCCCTAAAGTGGGACCTAGCGTGGGACCTAGCACAATACCCATACCAAATAAACCTGCTGCCATGGGCCGATCCTTGGGTTCAAAAGCATCAAATAAAATTGCTTGTGAAGTAGATAATAGAGCACCGCCGCCAATACCTTGTACAAATCGCCAAATGATTAATTCAATTAAACTATCCGACTGCCCGCACAAATAGGAAGCAGCCGTAAAAATAATCATTGAAACAATGTAGTAATTTTTACGACCAAAATATTCAGCTAAGAAACCTGTGAGTGGAATGATGATTACATTTGCAATAGCATAAGAGGTAATTACCCAGCTTACATCTTCAATACTCACACCTAAGCTTCCAGATATATCATTCAATGCAACATTGACAATAGAAGTATCTATCAACTCCATGATAGCAGCTGATACAGTTGTAATTACTATAATTGCTCTTGCAAAGCCCTTAAGCGCAGCCATATGAACTATTTGTCAACGGTGATAAATACGCTCATCCCCGCTCTCAATTTATTTTTGAAAGCAGCTTGATTGTTAATTGAAATTTTTACAGGAATTCTTTGGGTTACTTTAATAAAGTTACCACTTGAATTATCTGGAGGCAATAAGGAAAATTTGGCACCTGTTGCATCACTTAAGCTTGCGATTGTTCCTTCGATGGTAAGATCTGGAAAAGCATCCAAACGAATTTTTACATTTTTTCCTTCTTGTAAACTCCCTAATTGACTTTCTTTAAAATTCGCTACAATCCAATAGCTGCTATCGTTTACAATGGAAAACAATGGGGTACCCGCTTGCACAAACTGTCCAATATTAATATTCTTTTTCCCAATCTTGCCTGCACTTGGTGTAATTATTTTTGTATAAGATAATTTTAATTCAGTTTCTTTAATTTTTGTTTTTTTCATTTCAATCAAAGCCATTGCCCTATTCACATTTTGTCTTAGCACTGCAATTCTATTATTTGCAGTTGCCAATTCTGTTTGCGCATTGGTTAGTTCTTGATTTGCAGAAGCAATTTGAAATTCGGTTTCTTCTAATTGCTTTCTAGTGATGGCTTGTTCCTTGAATAAATTTTCATCTCTTTTTAAATCACTATTTGCCTTTTTTTGTTTTATTGTTTTTAAATCAATAACGCCTTTGTTATTTTTTAAAGATAATATGCCATTTTCAAGTTGCGCTTGTGCATTGGATACATCAGCCATGGATTGTTGCAAATCAGATTGTTGCTCTAACAACAGCACTTGTAATTCAGCATCATCAATTTCGGCAACTAATTGATTTTGACCAACAGAATCATAATCCCTGATCGAAATTGTTTTAACATAACCAGAAATTCTAGTTAATACTGGTACGATAGATGTTTCAATTTGTGCATTATCCGTGGTTTCATGTGTGATAGAAAAAATAATTTTTTTACCACCAAAATATAATGCGACTAGTAATAAAGTACCAATAACCACCTTGCGTACATTGGCCTGCTTTTTCTTTTTTTGTTCTTCCATAATTGACATCAAATTAATTTGCTAAATAAGGCTGCAAATTAATGTAAATATGGCGAATACGAGCTAGAATATGATAGCGTATAAAATTCTTATTACTTATTTAACTAATAAGATTGACTGGCCATCTATAAGGACGCCCTAATCTAAAATCGTTAAATGATACTCCTGAATTAATGCAGGATGTTCAGGGGTCAATGTGAATGCTAATCTAACTTTCCCCTTTTCACAATCAATGATACAATAACCCCTCAATTGATTTTCAGGAATCATCGCATTCACTTGAATGATATTGCCCACTTTCTTAAAAATAGCATCCGCGGAATTTTTTAAATCTTCGATTGGATAGTCTTCAAAAAAGTTTTCAGCAAATATCGGCATTGATTGATCCCAATGCGTAATCACTTTTACCAATTGCTTTTGTCTTTCAAGTAATATATTGGAAATCTTGATCGGTCTTGGTTTTAATTGTGCTAATTGAATCAAGGTGTCTAATACAATAAGATTGATTTTTGAGGTAGGCGCATAAGTCACATTTGCAAATAATATCACACCAATACCATAATCAGGTAAAAAACGCCAATTGGATCCGAATCCAGGCAAACCCCCACTATGGCCAATACTCTTCTTAGTTTCTGCATCGATCATCCAATTCAATCCATAGCTATAACTACTTGTAGTCGCCATTTTTTTGCCGTTCGGGAAAATGGTAGATGGATTTAATCCAATAAAACGTGCTGGTTGGTGCATCTCTCTGACACTACTCCTTTTAATAGGAAAGCTTTCCACATCATCTCTAGCAGGCCAGGCATCCTGGTGCAATGCAACATACTTACTAAACATATCAATGGAGGTAATCATGCCGCCCATTGCACCATAAATGCCATTTTTTAATGGTTGTTCCTTGCGCCATTGCTCATTGATATAACGATAACCATTCGCAAATAAATTTTTGGGGACATCCGTATATTCAAAACTGGTCCCCTGCATTGACAAAGGCGCTAAAATATTTTTAGCAATATAGGTGTCATAAGTCAACCCAGATACTTTATGTATGATATAACCCAGCATCGCAAATCCCAAATTACTATACTCATATTCCAATCCTGCAGTATTTGATAAAGACAATTTCTTTTTGATTAATGTATTCAATTCTTCTTCTGTATCTGCCAATTGTCGATCCCCCCAAGGATTATCTTCAGGAAAACCTGCACTATGTGTCATTAAATGTCGAATAGTCATCACTGGCGCATCTTTGGTAAGCCTTTGTCCTTTTAATGCGGGTATATATTTTTCAACCGCTTCATCCAATTGTAGTTTTCCTTCATCTCTTAATTTTAAAATAGCCAAAGCGGTGAAACTTTTTGACATGGAAGCAATCCGGAACATGGAAGCAGAAGATGCAGGTATTTTTTCTTCCAAATTTGCATAGCCGCCATTTCCTTTATACACTAATTGCCCATCAACCACTATGCCAAAGGCATAACCAGGAAAATGATTCTTTAAGGCGAAATCTTTATATAATTGATCTATGATCGGGAATGTTTTTGCAATACGTTCATTTCGCGTAGCATCTTGGTAAGATGATTTTGCATCCAACTTAGCTACTTGCGCATTCAATATAAAGCCATTGACAATTAAAATAATCGTCAAATAATAACGAAACTTATATTTCATAAAAAACAATTTGTCTAATTTAAAACATATTTCAGTAGTTCATTACCTTTTATAAAAAAAGGGAGGTACAAGTAGGTAGATTAGCACTTATTTGTTAATTTTCTTACACAAATTTATATTATGCGTAAACACATTTTAATTATTCTTCTTTTTCTACCCTTCTTGGCCATGAGTCAGCAAAAGGCAAATTATTTTTTAGCAGCCAGGTTCGCTCCTAAAAAATTAGACAAAATGATTTTCTCCTTGTCTATTGATCCGCATTGGCTAAAACTTTCAAATAAGTTTTGGTATACTTACGAAACCAGCGAAGGCAAACAATGGAATATTGTGGACCCTGTGAAAGGAGAAAAAAAGGCAATGTTTAATAGAGACAAAATTGCAGCCGAATTGACTAAAATAATTAAGGATCCATTTGATGGGCAGCATTTGCCTATTGACTCTTTAAAATTCATTAAAGATGAAAATTGGATTCAGTTTGAAGTAAAAAGCACCATTGAAGTAAACAAAGATGCAGTTGTTAAGAAAGATGCGAAACCAGAAAAAATTAAAAAAACATTTTATTTTGAATACAACCTTGTTACAGAGCAGCTCAATGAATTGGTTGGATTTAAAAAACCAAAACGCAAACCGAGTTGGGCAAACATTTCACCCGATGAAAAAATAGTGGTGTTTGGAAGAAATTATAATTTGTTTTATATGGACAAAGAAAATTTCAATAAGGCTATTTTGAATGACGAGGATAGTACAATTGTTGAACACGCTATTACCAAAGATGGCATTCAAAATTACAGCTGGCATAGCGAAAGTGCTTATGGTGGCGGTGGAGAAACCAATGTCGATGTAGAAAAAAATAAAAATAAAAGAAAGCCCGTTTATGGTTTATGGAGTGAGAATAGCAAACATCTCGCAATCACTAAAGTAGATAATCGCAAAGTAAAAGATTTATGGGTGATCAATAGTATTGCTGAACCAAGGCCTACGCTAGAAACCTATAAATATTGGATGCCAGGCGAAAAGGAAGCACCCATGGACCATTTGATGATTGTTGATATGACTGCATTTAGTTATAAGGAAATAGATGTATCCTTATTTAAGGACCAAGATGTTGCAGTTTGGAATAAAACAGCCAATGTAAATGCAAGAGACGATGAACACAGACCAAATATATGGTTAGGTACCAATGATCAGCTTTATTTAGCGCGCACCAGTCGTGATTTAAAAAAAATTGATCAATGTGTTGTTGATATTAACACCGGTGTCGTAAAAACATTAATTGAAGAAAGTTTAAATACTTATGTTGAAATTAAAAAACCAGGCTTAGTTAAAAACGGCGAGGAAATAATTGAATGGAGCGAACGTGATGGTTGGGCGCATTTGTATTTACATGACAAAGAGGGAAAGGTAAAAAATCAAATCACGCAAGGTCCATGGCATATTGAAGATATTGTATCCATTGATGAAGATAAAAGAATGGTTTACTTTTCAGCGAACGGCCGCGAAAATGTAAATAACAACACCAAGGAGGATCCTTATTATTTGCATTTATACAAAGTCAACTTTGATGGCACAGGATTACAATTATTGAACCCTGGTAATTACGACCATAATTTTAGCATGAACGATAAGAAAAATTATTTCGTTAATAATTTTTCTCGCGTTAATTCAACACCGGCTTCAGCATTATTTTCAGTAGACGGGAAAAAATTAATGGATTTGGAAACGGCCGATTTAACCTCCCTATTTTCAGCAGGGTATAAATTTCCAGAAACATTTAAAGTTAAAGCGGATGACGGCGTTACTGATATTTTTGGTGTCATGTATAAGCCTTATGATTTTGATAGCACTAAAAAGTATCCAATCATTGAATATGTGTATCCTGGACCTCAAACTGAATCCGTAAATAAAAGTTTTAGCAAGGGAATGGATCGTATTGATCGCTTGGCCCAGCTGGGATTTGTAGTGGTGACCATTGGAAACAGAGGTGGACATCCCGCACGTAGTAAGTGGTATCACAATTATGGCTATGGTAATTTAAGAGATTATGGATTGGCAGATAAAAAAGCAGCAATTGAACAATTGGCTGACCGATTCACTTTTATTGATCGTGACAAAGTAGGTATTCACGGCCATAGTGGTGGTGGTTTTATGAGTACCGCAGCTATGTTTGCTTATCCTGATATTTTTAAAGTAGCAGTAAGCAATGCTGGCAATCATGACAATAGTGTTTATAATAGATGGTGGAGCGAAAAACACAATGGGGTGAAAGAAAATATTTCTGATAAAGGAGATACTACTTTCTCTTATATGATTGACAAAAATCCAGACATTGCAAAAAATTTAAAAGGAAAACTATTATTGATTCATGGTGAAATTGACAACAATGTTCATCCTGCAAATACCATTCGTGTAGTGAATGCTTTGATTAAAGCGAATAAGCGCTTTGATATGTTAATCTTACCTACACAACGACATGGCTTTGGTGATATGAGTGAATATTGGTTTTGGAAAACAGCCGATTACTTTTCAAAATATTTATTGGGAGATAATACGGAAAGATCCGTCGACATTGAAGAGTTGAATAAGGAAATTGAAAGAAAAAAATAAGTAAAAATAAATTTAGTAAAAGCCTTCTCGATTATTCGGGGAGGCTTTTATTTTTTTGCCAACTTTGCCAATTGTATGGGTTCAAAGGGCCCGTATTTGTGTTGCGTTACTGAAAAAGTATCTGCATAAGGACCAAAGGGATAATCAAATGGTTTGGTTGCAAGCACTGGCCAGTCCTTTGATTTATCTTTAGTAGGTCTTGAATGGGAGCTTATATAAGCTGCTACATCCCAAGCTTGTTGTGTTGTCAAAGTGGGATTATGATAGTTGACTGGATTGGGCATATTGTTTTTGATGAACCCTGCTAATTTTGAAAGCTGATTGATACCTGCAGCATCATTGTAACTATGTGCACCCCATAGTGGCGGGTATTCATACATATTTCCTTCCTTATTCATTAGCCCCTCGCCATTGTTGCCATGGCATTTTTGACAGTATTGGGTGTATACATAAAGCCCATTTTTAGGGTTCGCTGCTACATTGAGTTGCGGAATGAGTTCAATTCCCGAGCCCCTTACTTTTTTTCCTTTGGGTACTCCTTCCCCCAACCATTTTAAATACGCATAAATAGCTTTTATTTCTTTTGAATTCGTATCTAATGCCTTCCCATTTAAACTGCGCTCCATGCAATCATTGATTCTTTTATAAATAGTTTCAATGGATCCAGAGCGTTCTCTAAATTTCGGATAGGTTGAAAAAACAGAACCATAATTCAAACCCCAGGGTTTGGTACCAGCTTCTAAATGACAGTTTTGGCAATTCATACCGTTGGTGGAATGTTGCACTATTCCTTTAGGCCCTAAATATTTTGATGTATGTGCGACCAACTCATAACCATACCTGATGAGTGGCCCATTTTGATT
>RFZW01000040.1 GCA_009920495.1 Chitinophagia bacterium | reverse complement strand
AGAACACAATTACTTTTGAAAACTTTTTTGAGCTTAACATATCAATAATAATGGGCACTTTTTGTGCTTCATATACAACGAATGCTTTTTGAACTATTTGCTCCGGCGGTTTCGATATTGCAATGTTTATTTCAATTGGATCGTGTAATAATTTTTTTGCTAGCACACGCATCTTTGCTGGCATAGTAGCTGAAAATAAAAGGTTTTGACGAACCGCAGGTAAAAAAGTAACAATTTTAGATAAATCATCGCTAAAACCCATATCCAACATACGATCAGCTTCATCCAACACCAAATATTTAAGCCCCTTTAATTTAACATATCCCATATTTAAATGTGCAATCATTCTGCCAGGGGTACAAACCACAATATCAACACCACTCGTTAATGCCTTTTTTTCTGTGACAAATGAATTCCCGTCACCACCACCATAAACGGCGATGGAACTAACATCGGTAAAATAGGAAAGCCCTTCAATACTTTCAGCAATTTGGATGGCTAACTCACGCGTAGGCACAATAATCATTGCATTAATGTCACCAGCATGATGTGGGGAAGTGAGTAATCGGTGTAATAAGGGTAATAAAAAAGCAGCCGTTTTTCCAGTGCCTGTTTGCGCTGCAGCAATAATATCCTTCCCTTCTAAAATGGGAACCATGACCTGTTGTTGTACAGGTGTCGCATTTTCATAACCCATTGCGTCAATCCCTTCTAAAATGCGTGGGTCCAACCCTAAATCTATAAACTTCAAAATAAAATATTTAATACTTGTATACCTCGAAGGTACAACAAAATTAAAGCTGTGCCTATTAATTAGATTTGTTCAAAAACAAAAGCTTGGCTTGCACAAAAGTGGCAATAACTTGAATGATACCCATGGTTAAAAATAAAGCATTAAACGAGATGTAATTAGCAATTAAACCACCAATAGCAATGGCTATGCCAGATACAAAATGGGTGTGCCCACTTGCCAAACTCCAGTGAAAGGTATTTTCTGTGTCTTCCATATTACTGGCGAAAAGTGAATCCCAAATTGGTGCACTTAAGGCTTCTGCAATACCCAGTCCTATTTGTAAAAGAAATAATTCTTTAGGATTTGAAACAAACATATAACCAAAGGTGAGCAAAGCATTTAAACCATAGCCAGCAATCATCACATGTTTTTTATACGCTGAATGATTAAAATATTTACCGATGATGAAATAAAAAACACCGGTTGTCACTAAATAAAAGGCCCAAGCCCATGTAATATCTAATAAATCACCGCCAATTTTTTCAGCATATATGGCAAATAGTGGTCCAAATAAACCTTCACCGTTTTAGTTAAGCGCATTATTAAAATTTATAAGTAACCCCGATTTGAAAATAAAATTGATTATTTAAATGTAATTCAGAATAAGGTGTTGAATTCACTTTATTTGTGGTGGTGCCAGTTGCTGAAGTAATTGTGTTTGTAGATATTGTTTCAATTTTGTTGAATGGAATTGAATAGGTGGGAGTAAAGGTAGCAAGCCAATGCATATTCTCATAAGATAAGGGTATTGAAAAATCGGTATTCAATAATTTAAATCCTTTGTCTTGAACCACCGTGCTACTTGTTATTTGGGAGCCGATGCCTTGCCCTGCCCTTGGGCCTCTTGGACCATTTAAACGACGAGTAACGTTTGATTCATAATAATTAACTGTACTAAAATTACAATACAAATAAGGATTTATACTCCAGCTAGTATTTTCAGAATTACCAAAATATATCGTTTTTTCAATGCCTGGTGTAAATTGAAAATCTGCTTTGCTAGTAAAAAACACATCGATAGTGTTATTAAATTGAAAATAATTAAAATCATAATTTAAACTTGCACCAAGATCACTTGAAATATTTCCGTTAATTAAATTAGAACTGCCGGAATAAAAATATTTAGTGCCGTAAATTTCGCCATATATTTTTTTGCCCATCTTATATTCATACCCCAAATCCAATTCAAAAAAATCAAAACCCTTCATTCCCGGTGTTAATAAATAACTAGCACTAAAATTTGAAAAAAGGCCATTGGCCAAATGTAAGGAAGCAGTAGTTGTTTGATAAGGGTATTTAATTGAATCAACCCTGCCATTATAACTATAGTTACTCAAATAATCGGCTTGAATTGAAAAAGTGATTGAATCCGATGATTTTTTTGTCTGTGCTTGCAAAATACTCACTATAAATAGAGGAAGTAAAAAGCTAAAATATTTTATGGCGGGGCAATGCATACTATTTTAATTAATTAGACCCTAAATTAAGTAAAAGGTTTAAATCTTAAATTATGCAAATTTAAGTGTGAATATTTTATTTTAACTTAGTTCATATGTATTTCATAATTTATAGCTACCATATATTAAAATTATTAGCCAGGATGCTATTTGGCTTGACTTTATCTGAAATGAAAGCTGATAAATTATTAAAAAATATTGAATTGCGATTTAATGGGAAGTTTGCGCCTACTACATTCAAAAAAATTAAAAAATTTCAAGGTATTCAGCAATTTATTATCAATGATAGCTTTGCAAATTTCGAAGACAGGACAACGAATACAAAAGAAAGGGAAAATAATAAGCTATATTTTATATTAGCCAGTTTATACGATGACTTGATGGATGAAAATATAGTAAGTCAGGCCGTTTTAAATGAAATGTTTTTAAATCCCGAGAACGCTAAACCTAAAAGTTTTAGTGAAGTAGTATTAATTGATACTCATTTAAAGTTGCTTAACCTTATTCAAAATAAAGAAGCTTATCAAAAAGTGCTGAATAATATTCATCAAGCACAAATAGACTCATTAGAACAATTAAAAAATGATATTTCATTAGAACGTATTTTATCTATTACTGAGCGTAAAGGCGGGTATAGCTTATTAATGTGTAGACATTATATTCAAATGTCGGCGTATGATGTTATTGATAATTGCTGGTATCAGTTAGGCGGCATGATTCAAATGACAAACGACTTATACGATATATACAAAGATACCATGGCGGGCATACATACATTTGCTAATACACAAAACGAATTCGAAAAAATAAGGGACCAATATGAATCACAAGTGCACAAGTATAAACTAGGCATTGAAAAGTTAGCCTATAATGATTCTAAAAAAATGATATTCCAAATTAAATTATCACTGATACCAGCATTGGGATTTGTTGCATTAGATAATTTAAAGCAACTGCAAGGGAAAGCCAAAAACTTAAAGCCGTTTAAAGATTATGCAAGAAAAGATTTGATTGTGGATATGGAAAAAGTTAAAAATATAATTAAACTAATAAAATTCAGCTATCAAATAGCAAATAATAAAACGATCAATATTTAGTTATTTACCATTACATCTGAGAATACCTGATTTTGCTTTTTGATCCATTGAATTTTTAAAGGCATGATTCTTCATCGCAATACAAATATTATAATATTCAATGGCATCCTTGAAATTCTTATTGGCCTCGTAAATTAATCCTATTTGCAACGCAGCTCTTGATGCAAAGTAGGCTGGCAATTGGGACCCTTTTTGTATGGTTGACTTATAAAACTTTATGGCTTGCTCGTGATCACCCATAATATCATAAATACGTCCTAACCGATAGGGGAACTCGGCTTTATCTGCTGGGGTATTAAAATCGAGGGTGTTTTTATCCGCTAAAATTAATAAAGCTTGCTTTTGGAATCCACCATCACTTAAAATACGCGCTTTTAACAAAAGCGCGTTAGGCCAAACACCTGATTTAGCATTTTCTTGGGCGAGTTTATCGGCATCTGTTATTTGTGAGCCTTTCGCGATAACTTCACTACGATAAAATTCAGCTTGTTTGATATTGTTTTGCAAATAGGCAATCCAACTCAATTTTTCATATGCATCTTTGATATAAAAATTGCCTTTAAACTGACTGGTAAAATAGGCAAACTCCTTTTGTGCTAAATCAAATTTCATTTGATTAAAATAAGCGAACCCTTTTTCATAATGCCAAAATGGAATGTTCAAATAAGCGGATGTCATTTCAATCCCATTGGCTAACTCAATCGCTTTTGTTGCATTTTGATGGTTTAGATACAAATTAGTAGCCATGTATGCATGAATGTGATTTTTTTTGAAATTATAATTCGTATTTTCAATAAAATCGAATGTTTTTTTAGCGTTCCCTTCAAAATTCATAATTAAATACGGGTAAACGAGCAAAGCTTCATTTAAATTATAATATTACCATTAAACCCCAACAAGTTTAACATCCATTGATAATTAGTTGGGGCAGATCCTATTAAAGTAGTTAATAAGCCAAAATATAAATTATTAGGACTAAAATTAGGATACAGCTTACTGTTATCTTTGAAATTAAAATATGCTTTTCTAAAATCTAAAGCTGCCTCCCAATTTCGATCAAATCGAACAGCAGCTACTGCTTTATGTAAATGCAATAAACCCAAGCTGTATAAATAAAATGGCGATTTTTTAGGACCTTGCTTAAATATATTTATTCTTTTTTCAAATTGCGGATACAATGCAATGTAATCCGTGGTTGATTCATTAAAAAAAAGTTGATACAAATCAGCATAGCTATCTAATAAAGCATATGCTAGATTATCAGAATTTTTTAATTTCTCTACAGCAATTAATTTTCGTGCTTCAGGAATTCTTAGTGAAGTAATTGATTCATAAATGGTTTGTACATTATCATTCCAATTATATTGTTGTTGTGCTGATAAAATAAAAGGCATCAAAAAAAAGAATAACACTAACAATCGCTTCATAAATGTAAAATTACTGAATATGCCCTTAACGGTCCTAATGCTATTTAATGGTCCCTTATATTATTGATTTACAATATGTTAAGTTATATCGCCTATGGTCCAAGATCAGAAATTTATACAATAATTTTTTGAATCGGCTTATCCTATATTGCAGAAGTAAATTACTTTTACTTAGTTAAAATATTATTTATGAAAAATAAGATGTCAAAAATTATTTTGTTGTTATTGCTAAGCATCTGCACAAAAGCGCAAGTGTTACCCTTAAAGGAACAAGCAAAAGTGATTGATGCTGTTTTGGAGAACAGACTGAATCAATTATTGCCATCTTTGATGGAAAAAAATAATATTGATATGTGGGTGGTTATATCACGGGAGTATAATGAAGATCCTGTGCTTAAAACGATGCTTCCTGCAACCTGGTTAAGTGCAAGACGTAGAACAATTCTTGTTTTTTATAATAACCCAACCACAAAAGTATATAAAAAGTTTGCTGTTGCTAGATACAGCGTTGGTGATAATATTGAAGCTAATTGGGATATGAAAAAATTTCCTGATCAATGGGATGCATTAAATAATATTATTGAAACTTATCGTCCGAATAAAATTGCATTGAATACCTCACAAAATTTTGGACATGCAGATGGTATTGACCATACAGAATATGAACAATTCACACAAAAACTTTCTGCTAGCAATAAAGCTAAGGTAGTATCTGCTTCAAATTTAGCAGTTGCATGGCTTGAAACAAGAACACCTATGGAGATGCAATATTATTCTCAATTGAATAGTATAACACATAAAATAATTGCGGAAGGATTTAGTAGTAAAGTGATTACACCTGGCATCACGACTACCGATGACATGGTATGGTGGTTTAGACAAAAAGTGAACGATTTAGGATTAACAACTTGGTTTCACCCATCTGTGGAAATACAAAGAAATGACAATGCCGTATTTGATCATCTGAAAGCGTTTACAAATACAGATAAGGATAACATCATTAGAACAGGCGACTTGTTGCATGTAGATTTTGGCATTACTTACTTAAGATTGAATACTGATGTGCAAGAACACGCTTATGTGCTTGGTCCTGATGAAAGAGAAGCACCCTCCTACTTAAGCAATGGCCTAAAAACAGCGAATAGGTTGCAGGATATACTAACGCAGCAATTCAAAGAAAATAAAACAGGTAATAAAATTTTATCTGATGCTTTAGCACAAGCAAAACAAGAAAATATAAAAGGAGTAATATACACACACCCCTTAGGTTTTCATGGGCATGCAGCAGGCCCCACCATCGGAATGTGGGATAACCAAAATGATACACCAGGAAGTGGTGATTACCCAATGCATTATAAAACAGCCTATTCTATTGAATTAAATGCTGCTACTTTCATAAAGGAATGGAATAAAGAAGTTCGATTTATGTTAGAACAAAATGGTTATTTTGATGAAAAAGGATTTTGGTACCTGGATGGCCGTCAAACTAAGTTGCATTTAATTGGTGGAGGTAATAACTAAATAAATCGGTTACGACCATCAAAAAATGAAACCATAGCATGCTATTTGATTTTTAATCGCCATCCAAAATAAATCATTCTTCCAGAAGTTGGCCCCCAAATCATGGAGGCATCAAAATAGGAATTAAATGGATTATCTGCTGATATAATAGCATTGGTTTGAAAAAAATTAGAAATGTTTTCTGATCCTACATACAAATCCATTGGATGTGTATTTCCAAATGTTTTTGATATCTGCGCATTCATTAAAATATAACTTGGTGAATAACTAGGCAATTTATATGCACTCGGATTAGCATAGGTATTCGGTATTCTTTTTGAGCCATTGTAGGTAATCGTATAATTAAATTTCCAATTATTTAATGTCGCATAATCAAAGCTTAAAAATGAGCGGTGCTTCGCAATATAAGGACGTTCCAATAGAACGCCATGATAGGTTTGCTTCACATCAAAATATCTATATGCTAATTTTACATCAAACTTTTTCAAAGGGCTCATATTCAATTCGGCTTGAAAACTATTTGAAAATGATTTTCCTTCTAAATTTGTAAACATCACTTTACGTGGATTTTCCAAATCAACGACCACTTGATTTTCAAAATCATTTCTGAAAAAATCAAGCCCCAGGGTAGCACTATTTCCAAAGAGTATAAACTTTTGATCAAAACTTATTCCCTTGTTCCAGGAAATTTCAGGAGAAAGGCCATAAGCACCTCCCATATTCATTGCTTGGCCTGTATTCATTGGATGAATTTCAAGCCCTCTAGCACTCACTAATACACTATTGTTCTCGGCAAATATATTAGCAGTGCGTTGACCACGTCCAGCACTTAATCTAATGGCGGAGCCTTTAAATAGCTCGTAACGTAAATTGAATCGGGGTGTTGTAAATGTTCCGAATAAATTATTATTGTCTGTCCTTACACCCAATATCATACTCAGCTTATCAGTTGGGGTATATGTATATTCAAAAAAGATACCCGGAACCACTTCTTTTCTTTTATAACTATTCAAATTAAATAATTCGTCATACTGATCAAGTTGAAAACTGACCCCAGTTCTGTACTTATGTATGGTGGAATTAAAAATGGACTGGTAAATTAAATTTCCATAAAAACTTTTTTGATTCGCTTTATAATTTGTTAAGCCAAAATAAGAATCTTGATCATGACTAATCGCATTTAACTGCAAACCAATACTTTTATATTTTTGTTGTGGGAATATATATCCTATTTTTCCAAACACCTCATACCTTTCAGTATTAATACCTAGTCCGTAATGATGTGTTGTCCCTTTATGACTGCTTGGGTCAAAAGTAGTTTGTCCTCCTATTTTCTGGTCATTTAATATCTTGTAGCCAAATTGTGATAAAAATCCATTTGCATTATCATATTTAAATCTATTCACCAAGCTAAGTTGATTTCCTGTTGGCAAATCTCTAAATCCATCTTTATTAAAATCGATGTTCTTATTATTTAAAAAATCATCGTGCAATAATAAAGCAGTTGCCCATTTTGAGTTTAGTTTATGTGACAGGTTTAAATTCAAATCTGTTTTACCAAAATCATTCACATAAATATTAGCTAATAATTTTTCGGCGGTTTCAGGTTTCTTTAATTCAACATTAATTTGACCTGCAATACTTTCATATCCATTCGCTACTGAGCCTACCCCCTTGGTTAACTGAATACTTTCAATCCAGGGACCTGCAATTGAATTTAAACCAAGGATGGTTGCTAATCCTCTGGGGCCGGGTAAATTTTCAACGGTTAGTTGTGTGTAAATACCACTTAAACCCAATAATTGAATTTGCTTAGAACCAGTAACAGCATCATTAAAGGAAACATCCACCGAGGGGTTGGTTTCAAAGCTTTCACTAAGGTTGCAACAGGCTGCTTTTAATAATTCTGTACCTGTCATTACTTGTGTACGAATGGTACTCGTTAAAGGAATAAAACTGCCCACATTTCTGCTAAATACCGTTACCTCGTTTAACTGATTTTTAGCAGCTAAAACAACCTTAAAATCATTTACATTTTCGATAGTTATGGTATCTGACTTAAATCCAACGTAACTGATGACTAGTTTTTTGATTGGATTGATACTTATTTTAAAAACGCCAAAACTATCCGTGCGGACCCCGGTATTTGTTCCAGCCCAATATACGCTTGCATTCAGAAAAGGTTCAAACTTACCATTATTACCTTCCTGCAGTACAACACCAGTAATTTGAGATGTGTTATTGCCTACTTTCGGATGATCATCATGATGGGTTTCCAAATCCCTGTAGTGACAGCAATCAGGCAAATCCTGATAAATAAAATCTTTGGCTTTTTTATTGACTAAATCATGTCCAACTGCTACAATGGTATTTTCAATTTTATCTAAGGAGATTTTTTTGGCGTCAAATTGAATGGATAATAATTTAGCATCAACATCCCATAGGGCTTTACTAATCCCCTTTAATTTTAGGGCATCTTCAATTCGTCCTTTACACATTTCGCATGCACCAAATACTTTGAAAGTGGTGTCTGTTAAATTTACTTTTTGATCAGGTTGAGCGAATGTAAAACTGCTTATTAAAAGGCAGATATAACATATAATATACTTGAAGTTCATTTTATCTAGTTTAAATTTTTAATCAATGAAGCTCCCTTAAAAAAAGGAAGGCTATCCTCAGATTAAAATATCTAAATTAGAAAGCTACAGTCTGCAATGTAAATGGGAACACCCAGTTGATCAGGCGGTGCGTGACTAAAATTGGATTGCTTAGTATCATCTGAAACTACAATAGAAACTGTTTCAAAATTACTACTATTAGGCAAAAGCGCTAATTGATGATCAACATTGAAAAAGCTATTTGCAATATTTTGATCAAATACATTCTTAATTAATTTTTTAGAATCATGGCAGCATCCCTTTCCTTTTTTCTTGGATTTTTCCATACCACATTTGCCGCATTTTTTGGGAGAATTACTCACCCAACTCATACTAGTCCCTGCAAGCTTTCCCATGCAATAATGCATGTTTACCATTACACCCGAAGAGGTAATAATAAAAATAAAAGAAAGTAAGTATAGGAATAGTTTTTTCATCGATAATAAAGGTAATAAATATTATACATATGGCTTTACATCTGCACTATATGACCAAACTCATTATAGGGTTTCAACCACTTTGCCGCAGGAAAGCATTCTGCTGCCGTAATATGGATTTTTGACCTTGTTTTCCAAACTTAACCAATTGGCGCCTTTGCCTTTGTTGGCCATTGGACAAAACTGATAATAAACAGGTACTTCATTCTTAGCATCCTTAACAAGAAGATACATATTAGATGATAGCGTAACGAATTGATCTTTTTGAACGCTAATATCATTAGACGCTTGAATGAACTTAGCTGCATTGATTAAATCATTGGATATTTTGCCCCATGTGTTATTTGTGGCGGTATTTAAATCGGCCGTATTCACAGCTGACAAAGCTTTCACTAGCGTAGTTGCAGTTAAAACAGCTTTTTCATTATTGGTTGCAACTAAAGCATCTTTAAGTCCTATATAGGCGTTGATAACTGGCTTAATTGACGTATTGTTCTGGCTGTAGCCAAAAGAAAAAGTTAAAAGAAATAGTACTGAAAAGAAAATTTTATTGAATTTCATAATTGTGACTTTTAGAAGATTTAAAGTAAAGTTAAATTGAAAATATGGTATTTAAATTATGTATTTGCGTATTAACAACATCTTGTTTTTTAGCTACTAAAATCATTTTCTCCGCCAATAACGCGACTGGCATGGGTTTTTGCTTCATTAACAAACCCAGCTGATTTAAGGCGTTGATAATGTGTATACTGATTTTTTCAACTGGTCTTAACTTGGAAGCCTGACGTTGTAAAATTCCAGGCCTGAAAATATGGATCTGTTTAAAGGATAATTTTTGTACATCCGCATCCAACTTCCCTTTAGTTTGCGGATAAAAAAAGGCACTATTTTCATTAGCCCCATAGGAGGAAACTAAAACATAAGTATTAACCCCATTATCGCTCGCAGCTTTGGCCACTTGATATTGATAGGTATAATCGATCTTAAATTGATTTGCTTTTGTTTTGGCTACTTTTAAAGTAGTCCCTAAGGTGGAGAACAAAACATCGCCTTTCACAAAGTGCGACCAACTAACAGTATTATCAAAATCAACAATATGAACCTGAAGTTTAGGATTTGGTAAATCAATTGCACGTCTGGTTAACACCACCACACTACTAAAATAGGGGTCATTTAATAATTGGATTAGTAGTTCCGACCCTGTGGCACCAGTGGCGCCAATTAAAATTGCGATTTTATCATTCATAATTAAACATAAAGGTAAATCACAAATAACATACAATCCATTGAAATTATAATTACGCCGTTTAAAAATAATACATTCGGTTGTTTAAAAAAAGAGGCTTTATTACCTACCTTTATTTAACAAAGCTACTTAGTAAATCAAATCATAAGTCACCCTAAAACTTATTAAAATGAACGAACGTATACTAGCACAAATTGACAATCCAGTACAACTCGAAAAGTTATATAGAGAAAATAATGCTGATTTTAAGAAGCAGTTTAACGAGATATACCCTAATTATAAAGACAATATAGGATTACAGGTTTGGAATGAGCGGTTAAATTTCGAAGGCGAAAAAATAGCATTGGGCAGTAAAAATGAAATATTGGCTGTAATTGTGTTCATTCTGGTAGGTGGACTTATCGCTAATATACCCAATATAACAGGTATCAATGAAGAATCATTTTTCTCAAAAAATGTTGCACTCATTGTATTTTCTATTTTAAGCGCTTATTTTATCTGGAGACAGAAAATTAATTTAAACAAAATATTAATCCCTGTAATAGCGATTGCATTTTCGGCTATTTATATCAATTTAATTCCTGATTTTAATAAAAGTGATTCGGCAATGTTAGTTCGAATTCATTTGCCATTGTTATTATGGAGTATACTTGGTTATGTTTATATTGGAGCGAGCTTAAAAAATAATACTAAAAAAATTGAATTTTTAAAATTCAATGGCGACTTAATTATTATGTGCGCAATTATATTATTATCATGTATGGTATTTACAATGATCACTTTTGGATTATTTGAACTAATTAATATTAAGATTGAAGAAATGTATTTTAGATATTTTGCCGTTTGGTGGATTGCAGCTGTACCAACGACTGCTACCTACTTATTGCAAAATAATCCCCAATTAATTAATAAGGTTTCTCCTATAATAGCAAAAATATTTACGCCACTCGTATTTATTAATTTGTTGGTTTATTTAACAGCAGTTATTTATACTGGCAAATACCCGTATAATGACAGAAATTTACTTCTGGTTTTTAATGTATTATTAATAGGCGTTATGGCTTTGATTCTGTTTTCAGTGGCTGAAGCTGGCAAAAGTAACAAAGGACTTTTTAACTTATTTTTATTATTTGCGCTATCCTCTTTAACCATCATCATCAATAGTATCGCACTTGCGGCAATTAGTTATAGAATTCTTGAATTTGGTATCACGCCTAACAGAATTGCGGTTTTAGGCGGGAATATCTTAATTTTTATACACTTATTAATGGTCTCTTATAAATTATTTAAAACCGTTCGAGGTAAAGCCGAAATAGAAGCAGTGGAAACTAGCATTGCCTTATTTTTACCTGTATATAGCATTTGGACTGCAATCATTATATTTGTTTTACCATTTATTTTTAATTTTAAATAGGAATTCGAATTTATTTAGCGAATGTCAAACATCACACTGAAAAAAGTAAGTATTGCCGATGTATCAAAATTACAAAAAATTGGTATGACCACTTTTTCTGAGACATTTAGGGAATTTAATACTCCCGAAAACTTAAATAAATATTTGGTTGAAAGTTTTTCGATTGAAAAACTAAGATCTGAAATAAATAATACGCATTCTGAATTTTATTTGGCGCTGGATGATGCTAAGGATGATACAAATGCAATTGGTTATTTAAAAGTAAACTTTGGCGAATCTCAAACTGAATTGAAAGATAGTAAGTCATTCGAAATAGAGCGTATTTATGTTTTAAAGGAATATCAAGGCAAAGATGTAGGTCAATTACTTTACCAAAAAGCCTTAGCAATCGCCAAACAAAGTAATGTTGAATATATTTGGCTTGGCGTTTGGGAGAAAAATGTTAGGGCCATCAATTTTTATAAAAAAAATGGCTTTGTTACATTTGATACCCATATTTTTAAATTTGGTGATGAGCAGCAAACTGATTTTATGATGAAACTTCAATTAGTACCTTGCAATGAATAAGGAAGTTGATATATACCTTGCAAAAGCAAAGAAATGGCAAAAGGAAATGCTATTTTTAAGAGATATCCTATTATCATTTGAATTAGAAGAGGAAATAAAATGGGGAAAACCCACTTATACATTCAACAAAGGCATTGTTGTTATGATTCAAGCTTTTAAGGACCATTTTGATCTTGGTTTTTTTAAGGGAGCATTATTACAGGATAAAGCTGGCATTTTAAATAAGGCAGGTGAAAATACGCAAGCAGCTAGGCAAATGAGGTTCACGGATATTAAAGAGATTGAAAAACGATCTAAAATTATCAAATCCTATATTAAAGAAGCAATAACAGTAGAAAATAACGGATTAAAATATATAGGGGAATCAAAAGCCGAACCAATACAGGTTGTTGAATTACAACAAATTTTTAAAAAAGATGCAGCGTTAAAAAAAGCTTTTGAATCATTGACACCTGGCAGGCAAAGAGCTTACTTAATTCATTTTTCAGGTGCCAAGCAATCTGAAACTAGAATTGCACGCATTCACAAACAAGCTTCTAAAATAATGTGTGGTAAAGGCATGAATGACTGCACTTGTGGACTTTCAAAAAGAATGCCTAACTGCGATGGATCGCATAATAAATTGAAATAATTTTTCAAGTAATTTATGTTATAATTTAGCGTCATTATATGGACTTACAAACTGCATTTCATTTTTCTGGTACTGAATGGGTACTCATCATTTTAGCTGCCTTTATCATTGGATTAACCAAAGGTGGCGTAAAAGGTGTTGATATGCTCAGTGTCACTATCATGGCAATTGTTTTTGGTAGCAAAAGCTCCACGGGTATTGTACTTCCCCTTTTATGCTTTGCAGATATTGCAGCCGTGGCTTATTATAAAAGACATGTACAGTGGAAATATTTTTGGAAAATCACACCATGGATGGCATTGGGTGTGCTATTGGGCGTCTATTTTGGGAAAGAGATGAATGAAGTCATGTTTAAAAAAGTGATGGCGATTATTATATTAATTACCATTGGCATTTTGTTATACATGGAATATCGAAAATCAAAAGAGATACCAGAAAATCGGTTATTTGCAGCAAGTGCCGGATTGGCTGCAGGGTTTACCACTATGATTGGAAATTTAGCTGGTGCATTTTCCAATTTATACTTTTTAGCAATGCGTGTTTCTAAAAACGATTTTATTGGAACAGGGGCTTGGATATTTTTATTTATGAATTTATTTAAACTTCCATTTCAAATTTTTTATTGGAAAAACATAACCCCTACCTCAATCAAATTGGACCTATTACTTGTCCCTGCCTTAGCCATTGGCTTTATTGCAGGCGTATTATTAGTTAAAAAAATACAAGATGAGCAATACCGAAAACTAGTAATCGTATTAACATTAATTGGTTCTGTAATCATGTTGTTGAAGAGTTAAGGATATATAAAAAAGTCCCGGCCCGATATATCGGGCC
>RFZW01000039.1 GCA_009920495.1 Chitinophagia bacterium | reverse complement strand
TTCACAATCACTGGAGGTGCCATGAACAAAGCATCACACCACCACCATAATATCTTTTTTTCATCTGGCTCGTTGTTTCCTTTTATGTTTTCATTTCCACCATTTTTCCAAGCATAGGGCTTATACAAGTGGTCCTTAATGATTGTACTGGTTGGGCCAAGATCAACATTTTTTTCACCTAAAGTGTTGAGGTACAAGTAACTATAACAAATATTCATGTCGTCCGCATGATAAAATCGCTCCCATGGCTTCCAGCTATTACGAATAGCCATTGATTTTAAAGCCCCTAGATATTCCATGTTTTTCGTGGCTTCATGTGCTTTAACCACCCCAACATAATAGGCACCATTGGTCCAGTCGGTGGGTGCTTTTGTAAAGATGGGATTGGCTTCCTGCCATTGCATTGCTTTTAGCATTGCCTGTTGCGTTGTCGCACTTTTAGTAATTGCTGTTTTTTGAAATACTTTGCATCCTTGAAATGAAGCAGTTGCCAATAGAAAACTTAAAATTTGAATACCTATTTTCATGTGTTTGATTATTTTGAATTGTAATCTCTAAATTAGTCTTATTAAATAATTTAAGTTATGATATTTATTGAATATTATGCTTCGTTTTTTAAAAACTGTAAATATTAAATTAGGCAAGTAGCATAATTCAAAATAAATTAGTCATTAATCTAATCATATTTATAAGATTTTTTTTCAGACAGGCGCAATGCGATTATAAAAAAATATTTAATATCATATATGTTTATTATGCGGAGTCTCTTATAATTATTTTTCCAGCTACGATTTTAGGTTCTAAAATTTGAACATCTGTAATTAGCTCTTCAATTATTAATTTTGCTGCTTCTTCACCAACTAACTTTGTATTGGTGTCAAATGTGCTAAGTGAAGGTGCTATGAATTCTCCCACAAATTCATTACCAAAACCAAATACCTTAATTTGATCAGGTACATTTATTTTCTTTTTTTTGAGATACCTAATAATTTGAACTGCACTTTTGTCTGAAATGGAAATAATGGCATCTATTTTAGGTGTTAGTTTAAGCCATTTTTCAATAGCCTCAACTACCATTTCAAGACTGAAATCAATATGACATAATAATTTATTATCTATTTTTATATTATTTTTTTGAAGTGCAATTTTATATCCTTCTAAGCGTTTTTGTGAAATTGATAAGCTTTTTGACCCAAGTAGTATTGCTATTTTTCGACAACCTTTCTTGATCAGATATTCGGTGACCTGTTGCGCACCATGTATATCATCAGCTAAAATTTGTGGAACCGGAAGGTCTAATGCAACCCTATAAAACTGAACTATTGGTATTCTTTTACCTATATGGCTTCTTAGGTGTTCAAAGGAGCTAGTTTGATTCGTATGACAAATAAGTAAACCGTCAATCATATTGTTCATTAAAGCCTGCAGATTTGCAATTTCTGTTTCGTGCTTTTCATTTGATACACAAATAATAACTTTATAACCTGCTTTAGCGGCAATCTCATGTATACCACTCAACATTGTTGAAAAAATAGTGGTTTCTAAACTAGGTATAATTACACCCAATGTGTGTGTTACACGTTTGACTAAACTTTGCGCAACAATATTAGGCTGGTAATTCATGGTTGACGCTAGTTCTCTTATTATGTTACGCGTTTGAATGCTGATATCTGGACGATTATTTAAAGCCCTTGACACGGTAGTAATAGATAGTCCTGCTACTTGGGCAATATCCTTCAAGGATGTTTGTTTTTCATTCCATTTGCTTTGCTGATTATTTTTATTTTTTACTATAGTGATAATGAAATGGTAGTCACACTTTTTACAATAGTAGCGTTGCCTGTATCTAACAATACCCGCTTTAAGAATTCCCTCAATATTATTGCACTTTGGACATCTTACACGCGGCATAATAATTACAAATTATTGTATACTTTATAAATAAAAATAGATAGTTATCGTCTTCCACCCTGTGTAATTTAAATTAAAAATTCTTTCCAAAGCCTTACTCCACTTGTTTTTTTATGGCAATAAAAATTTACTATCTATCGGTAACGTTAACGTTTCCGTTTTCGGTAGTTAAATTTTATCGTTCAAATTTACCATTGTTCTACGCCATAATATTTTATATAGATTTATCAAAACAAATGATAATTAGAATGAAAAAAACGTTAGTTTATTTTTGTTGCTTATTTTTCTTATTTTTTACTTTACAAGTAAGTGACATTAATGCGCAATCAATCAAGGTAACCGGTAAGGTTGTATCTACAGATGGACGGGGACTTGAATTAGCTACCATAACATTAAAGGGGTCTAAAGATGCCGCAGTTACAAATGCCGAGGGTATATTCAGTATAAATGCTAATAAGTCCTCGACGCTTATTTTTTCGGCAATAGGATATAAATCGGTTGAAGCAAAAGCCTCAGCCGCTTATTTATTAATCTCATTAGAACCAATTACTGATGATCTTGATCAAGTAGTAGTTGTTGGTTATAGCCGTCAGAAAAAGGTAAATTTAACAGGAGCTGTATCTGTTATCAGTGGCACAGAACTCGCGAAAAGACCAGTCTTTAATACAACTGTTGCCCTTCAAGGGGCATTGCCAGGGGTTACTGTTTCTCAATTTAATGGTGTGCCAGGTTCAAATGCTGAAATTCGTATCAGAGGTATTGGTACTCTTGGAAACAACGACCCATTAATATTAGTCGATGGCGTTGTAGCTGCTATTGGAGATATTGATCCAAATAATATTGAATCCATGTCGGTTTTAAAAGATGCATCATCCGCGTCAATTTATGGATCACGTGCTGCAGGCGGTGTAATTTTAATCACTTCCAAAAGGGGAAAATCAGGCGGAATGAAGGTTGATTACGACGCATTTTATGGAGTACAACAACCAGTTGATAAACCAAATTATTTGGGACCTGTAGGATTTATGAATATGTATAATGAAGCCTTAACTAATGAAGGTGGCGCTGCAAAATTTACGCCTGACTATATCGCAAGTTATATGGATAATAATGCGAAAGATCCTGATCATTATCCTAATACTGATTGGCAAAAAGCAACTTTTACGAATGGTATACAACAGCAACATAATATCACCCTTAACGGAGGCACTGATAAAATCAAGATTTTGGCTGCCTTAAATTACATGAATCAAAATGGCATTGTAAATAATTCTGGTTTTAATCGTTATAGCTTGAGATTAAATACTGATTATAAGGCCTCTGAGAAATTAGACTTCCAATTTGATATGAACCTTAGGAGGGATAACACCATTTTACCTGCCGTTGGTTATAGTGAATTGTTTCGACAGGTATATAGAGTTCCTCCAATTTATGCTGCCAAATATTCAGACGGTTCATGGGGACCAGGTTGGGAGGGGGGTAATCCATTATCCTATTCAGAGGCCTCTGGTATAAATAGTACAATTGGTGTTAGTAACTTAATAAATTTACAAGCAAATTACAAACCGCTTAAGGGGCTAACAATTAATTTTAATTATGCACCAAAGTTTGCGACCTCTTTTGCTAAGAATAATCAAAAAAGAATTGAGTATTTTAATTTTGATTCTAAAGCACTTCTTTTTGCTAATCCAACAAAAAATACACTTTCTAATTCCAATTCAAATTCATTAAATAATTATCTTAGGTTACAGGCTGCATATACAAAGGACTTCGATTGGTTGAACTTCAATGTACTTGTTGGGGCAGAACAAACTGATAATACTTCCCAAAATTTTAGTGCCTCAAGAGAGGCAACACTCTTTCCTGAACTTGAGCAGCTTGATAATTACCCAGCATTAAATCAAAATTCAAGTGGAGATGCAAGTTCCTGGGCGCTCAGGTCTTATTACGGAAGAATGAATTTAGTGGCAAGTGATAAATATTTATTAGAAATAAATTCTAGATATGATGGCTCATCTAGATTTTCAGAAGAATATAAGCGTTTTGGATTGTTTCCTTCATTTTCAGCAGGTTGGATTATGTCGAAGGAAAATTTTATGCGCAATATAAAATGGTTATCCTTATTAAAGCTTAGAGCTTCATGGGGTACAATGGGTAATCAAAACATAGGCACCTATCCATATATATCTTCAGTAATATTAGGTTCAGGGGTGTTTAACGGGAATATAGTTAGTGTTGCAGCGCAAAATACAGTAGCAAATCGGAAGATAACCTGGGAGTCTACGACAATTAAGAATGTCGGATTGAATGCTGCATTTCTTCAAAATAAACTTAACATAGATTTTGACTACTATGAAAAAATGACCGACGATATTCTTTTAACACTTCCAATTCCATTAATAGTTGGAATGTCTGCGGGTGTTCAAAATGCGGGTAGCGTTGAAAACAAAGGATGGGACTTGCAAATAAGTTATAACGATCAAATTGGCAAGGATTTCAAATACGGAATTACTGGTGTATTTTCCGACGTAAGAAACAAAGTAATTGATTTAAAGGGAACAGGTCCATATATTTCAGGATTTCAAATAACTCAGGTGGGCGAAGAAATCGGTTCATTATACGGACTTCAGGCTGCAGGTTTATTTCAAACCCAAAGTGAAATTACTGCAAGTGCAACGCAATATGGTACCGTAAAGCCAGGCGATATTAAGTACATTGATCAAAATAAAGATGGGGTCATTAATGCATCTGATCGTGTTATTATTGGAAGCCGTATTCCAAGAAATACATATAGTGCTAATGTATTTCTTGATTATAAGGGCTTTAGTTTAAGCTTATTTTTTCAAGGCGTGAGTAAATATAATGGACTTCAGATACAAGATGCTGCATGGGCTTTCTTTAATGCTGGCGGCGTTCGTGACATACATCTTGATCGTTGGAGTACAACAAGAACTCCCGAAGAAAATTTGAAAGCAACTTACCCACGTTTCTTTATTTCACAAACAAATAATCAACAAACATCTAGTTATTGGGTTGATGATGCTTCCTATATTAAATTAAAAACCGTTTCAATAGGATATTCCTTACCGGCATCTTTTTTAAGAAAAACGCCTTTTTCAATGTTTAAAATTTATGCAAGTGGACAGAATGTTATTTCTTGGGATAAAGTGCCAGGATATGACCCTGAAGCGCCTTTAGGTAATCCATTCAATTATCCACAAGTAGCATCTTTCGTTACAGGCGTTCGTTTGAGCCTTAAATAATTCACAAAAAAGAAAAAATTATGAAAAAGATTAATTTAATAATATTAGCATTTTCAATGGTTCTAATTTTAAGTTGTAATAAAGATTATCTCAATCGATTTCCAGAATCTGATCCGAATAGTGCAACTTATTATACAACAGCAGATCAATTAACTTTGGCAATAAATGCTGCCTATAATAATTTATCGTATCAGCAAGATGGTTTCCCATATCAAATGCAGTTGGAAGGAACAAGCGATATTATCTGGCAAAGGCCAGCCACCGATGCGCAAACTATTGGATTGGGCCAGCATACATCAAATACAGCAATGATCAAGACAATATGGACACAATCTTATATTGGAATCGGAAGATGTAATGCGCTTTTAGATAATATGAATAAAGCCAAGTCAGTAACACCTGCGGCGCAATATAGTCGTATTGAGGGCGAAGCAAAATTTTTAAGAGCATATTATTATGGTACTTTGATATCATTATATGGAGATGTACCTTTAGTGGTTAAGTCAATGCCAACCGAAGAATCATATCTGGCTAGAACTCCAAAAGCAGAGGTGCTAAATGCTATTTTTAATGATTTGGATTCTGCTGCTGCAAAATTACCTTTGTCATATACTGGAACAGATATAGGACGTGCGACTAAAACTTCTGCATTGGCTTTTAAATCACGTATTGCACTTTATAATGCAAAATGGGATGTGGCTGCTGCAGCTTCAAAAGCAGTCATTGATCTTGGTTATCATGCATTATATCCAAATTATAGAAATTTATTTATGTATGTTGGTGAAAATTCAAAAGAGTCAATTTTTGCTTTTGATTATAAGTTAACTATTCGGACCAATGCAGCTCCCCAAAATAATCAGGCTCGAAATTCTAGTGGTTATTCTGGCCTCATTCCTACACGTGCATTGGCAGATAGTTATGAATGTACAGATGGCTTAACCATTGATAAATCTACTTTGTATTCTACGGTAGATCCTTTCAAAAATAGAGACCCAAGGATGCGTCAAACTTTATTGGGTGATGGCGACACATGGTTTGGCGCAGGTGGTATTACTTTTAATATGACACTCCACCCTGACAGCACAACTTGTTCAAGATATACACCAACGTTCGCGAAGATTCCTAATTTAGAAGTCACCAATGCATTTTCTTCGTATTCTGGATTTATCATGAAAAAATACTTAGACCCGCAGGATATGGCAGTTCCCAATCAGTCAGAGCTGGCGTTCATGTTGATCCGCTATGCCGAAGTTTTACTTAATTATGCAGAGGCTAAAATTGAATTAAATCAGATAGATGCATCCGTACTTGATGCAATTAATTTAGTTAGGGCAAGAGGTTATGGTGTAATTGGCTGGAGAAGGATTACGCGTGTTTGATATTCGCAGATGGAATATTGCAGAAAAGGTAATGAATGGAATACTTTTTGGTAAAGCAATGAACAAAGCTATTTATTATTCACTTCCAAAACCGGCACTTGATGAAAACTCATCTCCAGACTATACTTCTTTTACCTCCTTATTGTCAGTAGTTGGAAATTTCAAGATTATGGACAACCCAAGAGTTTTCAAGTCACATAATTTACTTTGGCCAATTCCTCAAGCCGAGCTGGATGTAAATAAAAATCCTGGGTTTAAACAAAATCCTGGGTATTAATTTTACAGTTTAGGCTTTAAATATTTATTATAGAAGTCATATCTATTATTCGTAAATTCAATAATGACTTCTATAATAAATATTTTTATTTGAATCTTACGTAATATGAAACGACTAATGTTTACCCTTTCTTTTATTTTTTTTACTTTCTTTGCTTCTGCACAGAACAATACAACTTGGTGGAAATTGGCAGACACATCTATGTCTGTAATGGATGGGCAAGCTTGGCAAAGTGAAATAGGCAATGGAACGCAACGTCTTCCTCCTCGTGCAGCAGACTTAGTTCGACAAGCCGTATGGGACTTATCACAACAATCTGCAGGGCTTTCAATTAGATTTATTAGTAATGCACCACAGATAATCATTCGATATAAAATAACTGGACCTTTAAATAAACCGCACGTTCCATCTACTGCAGTTAGCGGCGTAGATCTATATTGCACTGATAGTGATGGTATGTTGCATTGGGCTTCTGGAAAATATAGTTTTAAAGACACTATACAATATGTATTTGACAACCTAAGGCCTAATGATAATTTTCATAAACTAGGTAGGGAGTATCAACTTTTTTTTCCATTATTCAATAATGTTAAAAATTTAGAGATTGGAGTGACTAATGGAAGTCTTTTTAAAATTCAGCCGCATCGGATTGAAAAACCTATAGTCGTATATGGTACTTCCATTGCACATGGTGCATGTGCCAGTCGGCCTGGTATGGCATGGACCAATATATTATCTCGTAAACTTGATCGATCAGTTATTAATTTAGGTTTTGCAGGCAACGGGCGTTTAGAAAATTCCTTAATTGATCTTATCAACGAAATTGATGCTCGAGTTTTTATACTCGATTGTTTACCTAATTTACTTAGTAAGGATATAGATTCAGTAACACTTCAAAAGCGCATTATTGCATCAGTAAAGTTAATTAGATCAAAACATCCACATACGCCAATCTTACTTACGGAACATGCTGGCTATACGGATGGATACATGATTCCAGAGCGTCAAACTTTGTTTGAAGGTGCTAATAAAATATTGAATGTAGCTTTTGAGCAACTTACTAAAGAAAATATCACTAGTATATATTTACTTTCTTTAAAGGAAATAGGGATAGAAGAGGAAGCAATGGTAGATGGCACACATCCAAACGATCTTGGTATGATGCGCTATGCAGAAGCTTATGAGAAAAAACTGCGAGATATATTTAAGGAACCCGTTGGGAAGTTAAAAACTCAAATTCCAATTCGACAACGCCGTACCCCCGCTAACTTTGATTGGGAGGCCCGTCATTATTCAATATTAGCTTTAAACAAAACAGAATCAAATAAAGTATTACTAATAGGCAATTCCATTACCCATAATTGGGGAGGAAAACCCAATATTAAAAGCAATGAGTTAATAAAAATGCAGCAACCACAAGCCAAAATAACAATGTTGGGGATTTATCCTAGGAGAGAATATATGGATCGCATTGTATTAATTAATAAAGGTATTCGTACGATGACAAAATCTGAAAATGTGAGATTTGCAGACATTGGTAAAGTGTTGTTGCAAGCAGATGGTAAAATTAATGAAGCATTATTTACTGATGGTTTACATCCTAAATCTGCCGGGTATGAAAAATTGGGAGAGAAGTTAGAAGTGATTTTAAAAAATAATTAATGTGTGTTGCCTGAAAAAATTTGCTAATGAAAAAAATATTTTATTGTGGATTATTTGCCTTGATAATAGTTAGTTTATTTTCCTTTCAAGGTCAAGTGATTGAAGTAAAGAGGTTTTATGTTGCCGTGAATGGCAAAGATGCAAACAATGGGTCAATTGATCAGCCTTTTGCTACATTAGAACAAGCAAGAAATCTGCGGCTGGTGAAAAAGTTGTTTTAAGTGGAGGTAAGCGTTTATCTGGCAATTGGCAAAAATCAACCAATGGAATTTGGTTTATTGATATACCTGAAACCAAAGATTGGAAAAGAGAGGTGAATGTGCCTGAAAAATTTACAAAAAAGCCTGCTTTACCTTGGAACTTTCGGGAACTATTTGTCAATGGTAAAAGAGCCATCCGCGCACGTTATCCAAATGTCAATCAAAATAATCCATACATATATACATCATCAAGTTCACCCAATCAATTGACAATTTCAGAAGGTAAAGTAAAAAAAAGTTGGGGAGCTGAATCGGATGCTCAAATTAATATAGTGCCTCGCTGGCGTTTTTTTAATCAATGGAATGATGTAGTTGGCGTTAATCAAGAAACAGCTACAATAACTATTGGTCCTCGCGAACAACATGGTGAAATAGATAAGGGAAGCTGGTTTTGGATTGAAGGTGTAAAGGAAGAATTAGACATGCCTGGAGAGTGGTATTTAGATCATCAACTTGGCAGATTATTTTATAAACCATTACAAGGGGAGCTGCCCAATAATTCCGAAATTATCGCGCCCTACTTAAATAGAATATTTTATTTAAAGGGTGATATTGAAACTGGGGCCTATGTTAAGAATATATATTTTCAGGGTTTAAACTTTCAACATACCAGTTTTACTTTAGGTCAAATAGAAGCAAGGGTTCACACCGACTGTGCTGTTATGTTTGAGAATACAGAGCATTGTAGCATAACTGATTCTTATTTTGAAAATATTGGTGGCTATGCATTCTGGTTACACCTGGATAGTAAGAACAATATTTTTGATAACAATACGGTGAAAAATTCTGGCGGCGGCGGTGTTCTTTTAACAGGTGCTAGATTATCTTATATGGATGATACAAAAATTTTTACGGCTGGTGAAAAAGCGGCAAAAGTTTTTCCAAGGCTTAATAGAATAACAAGGAATACAGTGGCGCATTGTGGCAAAATAAGATATTATGGTGGTGGCGTTCATATTGATTCAAGGCCAGCATCTATGGCAATGGAACCAGGAAATTATATTGCACATAATCACTTTAGTGACTTATCGCGAAATGGCATATTTGCATTTAGAAATCAGGGTGGAAATGTTGTTGAATTCAATGAAATACATGATTGCATGCAAACTACTATTGATGGCGCTGCGATTCATTTTGCAACGATGAATCGCTTAGCAGCGCCCAATTTTATCATGAATAATTATCTATATGATATTTGGGGATACGAACAATTATTAAATGCAACACCTCGAAGAACATTAGCGAATGGCATATTTCTTGACTGGGCTACGAGTAATACAACCCTAAAGAATAATGTGATTTACAATGCTGGGGATAAAGAAATCAAACCGATAATGGGCAATTGGAATCTTCAGATTGAAAATAATCTTGCTTCAAAAACAAAAATAGAGCCTATTTATAATGAACAACTTAAAAATATTGGTGCTGTCATTACATCAGCTGAAAAAAATAAAATTTTATATAAAGGTAATTGGCAGAATAAACAAATAGCAGGAATGAGAAACCTATTTAAATATAACTGCCAACAAGCTGCACCGGATAGTGCTGCAGAATGTACTTATTTGTTGCCTATAAACGAATCAGGTAAGTACAAACTTTGCTTCATGTATTTCCCGGATGAAAAAAGCGCTTCCAATGCAAAAATCTCCGTTCAATATGCTAGTGGTGTAGAAACTTTAGAGTGGAATTTTAGAAAAGGAGATCCGCTTGGATTTGCAGTGAGGGTGGGTGAATATTATTTTGAGAAAGGGAAGCCTGCAGCAATAAAAATATCTAATGAAAATGCAAATGGTTATATAATTGCTGATGGCGTTGGAATAATTAAACAAGATTAAAATATCATGAAGGCAGATGTTAATATATCCGAGAGGTGGAAAGTGGCAGTTTTACTTTGTTTTGCTTCCTCATTGAATTATATAGACAGAAGTGCGCTTGCGATACTCGCACCTACTATTCAAAAAGAATTGCTTTGGACGGATATCGATTATGCAAATATTACTTCATTATTTGTTTTTAGTTATACAATTATGTATTTCATTAGTGGCCGTATCATTGACTGGATTGGCACAAAAAAAGGGTTCGCTTATTGCGTTGGAACCTGGTCACTAGTAAGTGGCTTACATGCTTTTGCAAATACAGTTGGTCAATTTTCAATTGCCCGCTTTTTTTTAGGAGTTACTGAATCTGGAAATTTCCCGGCTGGTATTAAGTCAATAACAGAATGGTTCCCAATGAAAGAGCGGGCTTTGGCAGTAGGACTATTTAGTGCGGGTTCGGCAATTGGAGCAACTATCGCAGTCCCATTAGTGAGCTTTGCTGCAATTGCATGGGGTTGGCGTATGTCATTTATTATTACGGGTGTTCTAGGATTTATTTGGTTATTATTTTGGTTAAAATATTATTATCTACCGGAGCACAATAAACGAATAACTAAGGAAGAAAAGGAACTTATTTTAAATGATGAAAAAATAATAGATACAGACTACGCAAGCCTCGAATCATTCTCTATTAAAAAAATTTTAATGAAGAAAGCTGCTTGGGGATGTTTTGCTGGAAGAATTTTTATTGATCCCGTTGTTTATTTTTTTATCTTCTGGATCCCTAAATATTTACATGATGTTCAGGGCCTTTCGTTAGCCGAGATTGGTGTTACAGCGTGGTTACCTTATGCTGCCATGGGCATTGGAACTATTTTAGGTGGATGGCTTCCTAAACGCTTAATTGAAAGAAAAAACTGGAGTTTAAATAAGTCTAGAAAAACAATCATGCTCATTGCATCTATTGCGATTCCGATTTTTTGTTTAGCTCTCACTGTAAAGGTTAATGCAGTTATGGCAATTTTTTTAATTTCTGGAATCATGTTATCTCATGGTTTTTGGTCAAATATTACTTTGACTACAGAGGTTTTCCCAAAACATATTCAAGCTACTGTTACTGGAATAGGCGGCACTTTGGGTGGATGCATGAGTGTTATTTCACAAAAGCTGATAGGAATTACTGTCGCGCAACATTCCTATTTACCCATATTTATTTTTATTGGTTTTGCATACTTAATAGCATTTATTTTAGTACATTTTTTAATTGGTAAAATAGGTACTATTCATAAAATTTAAAATGATAATTTTTTTACTTCCATTATATGAAAACACTTGAACATCGTTATGAATTTGTAGTCGTAGGTGCAGGACTAGCAGGTATTTCAGCTGCAGTAACTGCAGCGCGAAAAGGCGTAAAAACCGCACTTGTACATGATCGTCCTGTACTTGGGGGTAATGCAAGTTCAGAAATTCGTGTTCCGCCGGTAGGTGCTACACAATGTAATTTTGCCTATTCACGTGAAACCGGATTGATTGAAGAAATCTTTCTTAATAATTTATATCGAAATCCAACTTGGAGCCCCGAAGGCTGGAATTTAGAACTTGAAAATATTGTTAGAAACGAACCAAATCTAGATTTATTCTTGAATTGTGCGGTTAACCATGTTACAACCGAAGCATCAGCATCTACAGGTTCGCAAACCATTAAAATTAAATCCATAAAAGCTTATTGCTCTATGGCGGAAACCTGGCATGTATTTAATGCGCCTCTTTTTGCTGATTGCTCAGGTGATGGAGTCGTTGGTTCAGAAGCAGGTGCGGTGTTTAGATATGGTGTGGAAGCGCGATCAGAATTTAATGAATCCTTTTGCCCCGACAATCAAACCAATGAAACTATGGGGATGAGTTTACAACTTAGGGCTCGCAATACTGGAAGAGAAATGCCTTTTGTAAGACCGCAATGGGTAGATTTAGAATTAAATATTGAAGACTTTGGCCCGTATCGTCCTGTAAATGAAGATTTTTTTCCTGATACTGGAGGGTTTTGGTGGTTGGAGTGGGGAGGAGAATTAGATACGGTTCATGATACGATGAAGATTAAAGATGAGGTTCAGCGCATAACACTTGCAGTATGGGATTATTTAAAAAATCGTTCCCCTATTGCTACCAAACTTTTAACATTTGAGTTAGACTGGATGGGTGCAGTTCCTGGCAAAAGAGAGTCTCGTCGTTTTGAAGGCGA
This sequence comes from Chitinophagia bacterium, assembly GCA_009920495.1. Classification (GTDB taxonomy): domain Bacteria; phylum Bacteroidota; class Bacteroidia; order Chitinophagales; family Chitinophagaceae; genus Sediminibacterium. Next base: position 2,099 of record RFZW01000039.1, on the reverse strand, counting down.
CCATATTTTAACAATGCTAGACATTGATGAACAAATTTATTTTGAAGATGCAATTGCATATGGTGGTTGGGGTTTTGATCATCATCCTCCAGGAGGCTTTCATGATAAGAAAAATCCCAGTACGCACCAGTATCTTCGCGGACCCCATAATGTTCCACTACGTTCATTATATTCACGTAATGTAAGTAATCTGTTTTTTGCCGGTAGAGAGGCAGTCGGAATGTCTGCAGCCTATGCAATTGCAAATGGATATACCCCACGTGAACTTATCCAAAAAGAACATGTCAAAAATATTCAACATAATTTAGTAAAGGCCGATCACCATATTCATTTATTTCCTACCCTACTTCCAAATGACATTTCCCAGGAGGCTTTTGTATCTGCATCTTCCGTATACTCGGATTATGATGAAATTGAATCATGGGGTACGGATCCACTTACAAGTGATCGAATGCAAATGTTGGCTATTATAACAGAGCGTATAGATTATCTAGAATTAAAATTAGATGTTTTTGAAAAAACACAATTAAACTATACTTTTTCCCAGGGGCCAACAAATGGTTCTACTTATCCTGAAAAGGAAATGGTTAAAAAAAGCATTGAATTAAATCCTGGTCAAAATCAGTGGGTTACTTTACCTATTTCATGTGAAATAAAACAACCCGGCTGGCATTTTCTTATTTTGAAAAAAAATTCAAATATATCCGTTCATGTTATTGAATCTCCATCAGGACGGCTTCGCTATTACCCAAGACCGGAAGATGCAATTCGCCCAAATCCATATTCCAATTGGACATTCCGATCATTGACCATTGGTCAACAAAAAGCAAATGATGCTGATGGTGCAAAAGTATTAACACCTACATGGAATGATGTTGCATACAAATTTATAAATTTAAGCAGATTCCTTGGTTTTTCTTTTGCATGTCGTGTATACCCATTACAGCCAAGTTATGATCCAACTATGGTAACTAATTCTCATAGTCGCCCAACCAATATTCCTAATCTTTGGGTATCTGCAAAAACAACTTTCGCTAAGCCTGAATGGATTAGCCTTTCTTGGAATACACCGCGTAACATAAAAGGCATCCAATTAATATTTGATTCATCACTTCACTTTCATTTTGGACAAAGTTGGCAGGGGTACACTGTGAATGCAATTCCAAGTATTATAAAAGAATATAGAATTATTGCAAAACTTTTAGATGAATCAATTGCGGTTATTGCGATAATTGTAAATAATTTTCAACGTAATTGTTATCACGATTGTAATCTCAATAATGTATTATCTATAACACTCGAGTGTGTTTCTACAAATGGCATTGAGCGGGCCCAAGTTTATTCTATGCGTGTTTTTGAAAATGTTTCGGAAGTAACAAAGCAGTAAAAAGTAAAATCAAATATTAAAATAGTATGCAAACTTATTTATTATATGGTTCAAAAGATATAAGGTTATCAGAAAAGGCCATCCCCGAACCTGGCCCTGAAGAAATACTTGTCAAGCCAAAATTCACAGGCATTTGTGGTTCCGATATTCATTATTTTCAACATGGTTATTGCGGCAATTTTTTTCCTAAACAGCCATTTGCGCTAGGGCATGAGTTTGCTGGCGTGGTTCATCAATTAGGAGCTAACGTAAAAAATTTCAAAGTCGGTGATGAGGTTGCTGTAGATCCGTCCATGCCTTGTGGAACATGTAAACATTGTAAAAGCGGGCATTATAATCTTTGTTTGTCTATGCGCTATTTTGGATCAGCAAGTTGTGAGCCACATATTGATGGATCAATGGGTCAATTTTTAGTTGCCCCAAGTTCAAATTGTTATCGTTTACCTATTGGCATAAGTTTAGCACAGGCCTCTTTATTAGAGCCCTTATGTGTTGCAATGCATGCAGTAAAGCAGGTAAATCAGATAGCTGGAAACTCCATACTTATAACAGGCGGAGGTCCTATTGGGCAATTAATTTTACGTGTTGTAAAAGCATTCGGTGCATTTGATGTAACGGTGAGTGATGTCAATGATTTTGCGCGCGCATTTTCACTTAAAAGTGGCGCTAGTAAAGTAGTAAATCCAATTGATGAAAATGCTTGGGGGCATTT
>RFZW01000038.1 GCA_009920495.1 Chitinophagia bacterium | reverse complement strand
CCAACAGTGTCACTGATCATATAATATGCATCCATCGGAGAAATGGGAATATTCGCTCTTGTTAATTGCAATTGCACTTGCTTACTTTTTCTCAACACCACTAATTTCAATGGACTATCTTCTGGTCCTTTTACTTTTTGCCTTACTTCATCTGCTTGCAAATTCCCACCGGACAATTTTATCGAATCATTTGCTTTCAATAAGATATCGCCTAATTGAACGCCTCCTTTAAAGGCTGGACCGTCCTTTAAAACATAGGTGACAAAAAAACTATCCCTAAACTGCTGAAATTCGATGCCAATTCCTTTTAAGTTGGCTGCCAATTGTTCATTCACATCAACCAAATCAGCAGGTGGAATATATACCGAATGCGGATCCAATTGGCTTAAATAATAATCAGCCAATTTAATACTTGCACTATCATTTTTTAAAGAATCAACATATCTGGATTGCACAATTTGAATCATTTCCAAAATCGGATCCTGCTTTGCAGTGAATAAACCCCAAGTAGATAAATCTCCCTTCACAAACACCCCAATCACAATACCGACAATAATCATTAGGGCATATGAGATGGGGGTAAACCAATTTGTATTATTCTGTTGCATGTGCATTTTATTGACTACAAAATTACATTATTTAATGTTTAAAATGGAGTTAATACTGTTGCGTATCCACTAATTTGTGCTAATTTCACTGTTAACTGGCAGTTATGAAAAATTATATAATAGCAGATAGCGGCGCAACAAAATGTCAATGGACGATTGTTCAAAACAATAAAAAACAATCCATTAGCACGATAGGCATTAGCCCCTACTTTTTATCCACGAATGAAATTGCTGCAATTTTAGTGAAAGCCTTTTCAAAAAAGATCAATGTTGAAAAAATAAATGCCATTTACTTTTATGGTACAGGATTGAGCAATCCAGACAATGTTAAAAGTTTAAAAAAAGCACTGAAATTAGTTTTCAAAAACGCAACCCTTGACATTCAAACTGATTTAGTAGCCGCCGCGCGTGCCACTTGTCAAAAAAACAAAGGCATTGCTTGTATTTTAGGAACTGGGTCAAATACAGGGTATTATAACGGAAAAATTATTGCTAAAAACAGCCCTGGTCTTGGCTATGTTTTAGGAGATGAAGGCAGTGGCGCCTACCTGGGAAAAAAAGTATTACAATATTTTTTATATAAAACTTTTGACGAAGAATTAATGCTTTGTTTTGAAAAAAAGTACAATTTAAATCGTTCTGAAATTTTAAATAATATTTACCAAGCGCCCTTACCCAATAAATACTTGGCTTCCTTTGCCATGTTCTTAAGCGAGCATCGCGGACACTATATGATTGAAAATATTATTGAAGATGGATTAAATGATTTTTTCTACACCCATTTAAATAAATTAAATGAGTCCTGGCTTTACCCTATTCATTTCACAGGCAGTGTTGCCTATGCTTTTAGAGATATTATTAAACAACTCGCACTAGTTTATGAAATGGAATTGGGTAAAATCACCAAATCGCCCATGGAAGGATTGATCGCTTTTCACAAAAACAACCAATAGTTGTAGTACATGCACGAAATTGAGCCTTATTTTCAATGGCGACATTTATATATAGCCGACGAAGATCCCAAATCAATATTTTTTGGTCAAACTTATAGCGAGTTTGAATTTTCACAAACGGTTTACAATTATTATATCCATCCGCAATGGGATACATTTGGAAGTAAAAATTTATATTTAAAAATACTCTTTGTTGCCTACGAGTCCAACTTTGCTATTATAGAGTTGATTGGAGAATGGAATGATGCTATTGAAAATGATATCATGTTATTAAAACGGGAAGTGTTGGATTCATTAATGTCCTATGGCATTAGTAAATTTATTTTAATTGGCGAATATGTATACAATTTTCATAATGGGGACCGTGATTATTACGAGGAATGGTATGAAGAATTAGCCGACAATGAAGGTTGGGCAGTTTTGGTGAACTTACACCCTGCTGCACAATATGATTTTTTACAAAAAAAATTAAATAGGTATATTGAATTAATGGAAATTACTGCTTGGAGAACTTATAAACCTGATGACTTTTTTCAACTTATTGACGACAAAATTAGCAATCGACTCCGATAGTATATCTAAAATTATTCCGCTATTTTACAAAAACTGGGATATCCCCTTGTCCGCATTATTTAATAAACCAAGTCCTCATAAGCGCCCTGTAATTCTCGATAAGCATGGTCGTCCTTCGCCAACTTAGCCGCAGCCATTCCTTTTTCATACCAAACAATTGCCTCCTTTTTATCGCCTAATTTTTCCAAACATTTGGCTAGATGGTAGTAGGAACCTATATAATCGGGTGATTCGGTGAGTATGGCTACAAACAAATCCCTTGCTTTTAGTTCCTCCCCAATTTTAAGGTATTCAAGGGCCAAAGCATGCCTTAAGAAATTATCCTTGGGTTGTTGATTCAGAAATTCAATAATTTTTTCAATACGATTCATCCGAACTCATTTTAGTGCCTAGTTGGTAAAAAAACTATCTTATATTTGCATTAGTTGCATAAACAACCAAAATCAAATTTTAGACAATGAACATTTTAGTTTGTATCAGTAAAACACCCGACACCACTGCTAAAATTGCGTTCACCGAAGGTAATACAAAGTTCGATGAAAATGGAGTTCAGTGGATCATTAACCCCTATGACGAATGGTATTCATTAGTAAGGGCGATAGAAATAAAAGAAAAGGATCCAACCACCAATATTCATTTGATTACTGTTGGCGGACCCGAGGCCGAACCTATTATTAGAAAAGCATTAGCATTAGGCGGCGACGAAGCCATCCGTGTCAATAGCAATAGTAATGACTCCTATGTGATCGCACAACAAATTGCAGCCATTGCAAAACAAGGATCTTATGATTTAATCATGACCGGTAAAGAAACCATTGATTATAATAGTGCTTGTATAGGATCCATGCTTTCGGCAATATTAGATCTACCCTACGTATCATTAGCCAATCATTTAGAAGTGAATGGCAATACTGCTTCCGTACAACGTGAAATTGAAGGTGGTGAAGAAACCAATGAAGTAATACTTCCAATGATTATAAGTTGTCAAAAAGGAATGGCCGAACAAAGAATCCCCAATATGCGTGGTATTATGGCGGCAAGAACAAAGCCATTAAAAGTGGTTGAACCTTTAGCAACAAATGCGCATACCAGCATCAAGGAATTTAGTTTACCACCCTCAAAAACGGGTGTTAAATTAATTGCGCCTGATCAAATGGACGAATTAGTTAAGTTATTAAAAGAGGAAGCAAAAGTTATTTAACAAAATCATTTACAATTATCCATTTTAGGATTTGCAAAAAAGCGTTTAAAATAAAAAGTTATGGTACTTATATATATTGATCATTCAGAAAAAGAAATAAAAAAATCATCCCATGAAGCCATTTCCTATGGTGCCGCCATTGCAAAGCAATTAGGTTGTAGTGCGGAAGCATTACTATTGGGAACTGTCAATGATGATTTAACTGCGCTCGGCAAATTGGGGGCAAGTAAAGTGCACCAATTGAACAATGAAAGTTTAAATAATTTTGACGCTAAAGTTCATGCAAGCTTAATTGCAACAGCGGCTACAAATTTAAATGCAGAAGTTATTGTATTTGCCCATAACATTAATGGAAAAGCAATTGCACCCGCCGTAGCTGTAAAATTGGATGCAGGCATCGTAACGGGCGCATGTAGTTTACCTGATTTGCAAAATGGTTTTGAAGTTACAAAAACAGTTTTTTCAGGAAAGGCTTTTGCTCATATAAAAATTGAAACACCAAAAAAAGTAATCGCTATTAATCAAAATAGTTTTGGCATACAAAATTTTGAAGCAAGTGCAACTGTTGTGGAGATGACTTTACCCATACCCGCAGCATCCGTTAAAGTAACTAATGTCAATAAAATAATAGGTGAAATACCATTAACCGAAGCGAATTTAGTGGTGAGTGGTGGTCGCGGATTAAAGGGACCAGAAAACTGGGGTATCTTATTAGATTTAGCAAAAGCATTAGGGGCTGCAACGGCTTGTAGCCGCCCTGTATCAGATTCAGATTGGAGACCACATCATGAACATGTGGGACAAACAGGTATTCAAATAGCGCCCAACTTATATATTGCCATTGGAATTTCTGGTGCCATTCAGCATTTAGCAGGCGTTAACCGAAGCAAAACAATTGTGGTTATAAATAAGGACCCAGAAGCTCCCTTTTTTAAAGCAGCGGATTATGGTGTTGTGGGAGATGCATTTGAAGTTGTGCCGGCATTAACAGCTGCAATTTCAAAAATGAAGCACAACGAATAACATAATTATTTAACTTTAGGGGGTAATTTGAAATATGCATAAAATTGAACTAGAAATTGTTGCCTTGTCGCATAGCATTACCCAGTCAAACTCATATGCAGTTGTATTGGGCGAAGTAAATGGCTTACGCCGTTTGCCCATTGTTATCGGGGGATTTGAAGCTCAAGCCATTGCTGTCGCATTGGAAAATATGCACCCTTCTAGACCATTGACACATGATTTGATGAAAAATTTTATGACCGCCTTTGGCGTTCAATTACAAGAAGTGTACATCTGTGATTTACAGGAAGGAATTTTTTATTCAAAGTTAGTTTGCTTCACCGCCAATGATACCATTGAAATTGACAGCAGAACCAGTGATGCTATTGCTTTAGCCGTTAGATTTGGTTGCCCTATCTATGTATATTCAAACATTTTAGAGCAAGCAGGATTAACCAGTGAAAATGCAGACAAACCCATTCATGCAACCCCAGTAAACGAACCTGCAAAAATCAATGACCTTAGTTTATTATCCTTAGTTGAATTGAATAATTTATTGAAGGAAGTATTAGAACAGGAAGACTACATACGCGCAATTGATATCAGAGATGAAATCAATAAAAGAACTGCGCAAAAGAAATCATAAATAATGATTCAATATCCCCATTGCAAAATTAATTTAGGCTTATCCATTGTCGCTAAAAGAGCCGATGGCTTTCATGATTTAGAAACTGTTTTTTATCCAGTTGCTTTAAAAGATATACTTGAGATAACGCCTGCAAAAAATAATCAAGCAACCACATTTTCAAATTCAGGATTGGCAATTCCTGGCGATACCAGCAACAACTTATGCCTAAAAGCATACTATTTACTAAAAGCCGATTTCCCTTCGCTTCCTGAAATACAAATGCATTTGCATAAAATAATACCCATGGGTGCAGGATTAGGCGGAGGATCAAGTGATGGCAGTTCGGCATTGAAAATTTTAAACACCCTATTTGAAATTGGGCTTAGTCAGGAACAACTAATTATTTATGCAGAAAAATTAGGAAGTGATTGCCCTTATTTTTTATTTGATGCCCCTTGTCATGCCACTGGAAAGGGGGAACTACTCTCTCCTATTGAATGCAACCTATCTAATTACACCATTGTACTTTTACATCCAGGAATTCATATTGCAACCCCTTGGGCTTTTCAACAAATTACACCCTATAAAAAGGATAAATTAATTTCGACGATCATTCAACAGCCCATCTCCACTTGGAAGCAGGAATTGATTAATGATTTCGAAGCCCCCGTCATTCATGCATACCCCATCATTGGTGCATTAAAAAACGACCTTTACCAACAAGGGGCAATTTACGCAAGCATGTCAGGATCTGGGAGTTCGCTTTATGGCATATATGAAAAAAACAAGAAGTATCAACAATCCGACCTTACCAATAACATACGGATCGATACGATATAACTTGTAACCATTCCTCTTGTCTTAGCCAAGCACAATCAGTTTAACCACAAATGCGAACGTTCGTTATTTATAAAATTATGCGCTAATAAAGGTTTTTTAAAATGATGATGAATGGTGCGTAAATTTCTTGCATTTGTACTGTAAAAAATCCTCATTATTTCGTAATTTTCCACGAATCGCTACCCGGTTCAAATTATCCTTTAATTAATTGGTTGGAAATGACGAAAAATGAAAACTTAGGATTGTATGATCCTGCTTATGAACACGACGCTTGTGGTATAGGATTTGTTGCCCATATCAAAGGAATCAAAGCGCATCAAAATGTTGATGACGCTTTGACTATTTTAGAAAACATGGAACATCGCGGCGCTTGTGGATGTGAAATTAATACAGGTGATGGCGCTGGTATTATGATTCAAATTCCACATGAATTTTTCTTTGATGAATTATTACAAAAAGGAATTCACTTGCCGGACATTAATGAATATGGTGTTGGATTTATATTTTTCCCTGCTGAAAAAGGAATGAAGGAAGAGTGTCAAGAAATATTTGCACGCGCAGCAGAAAAGTTAGGCATTGAAATTATTGGTTATCGAACTGTTCCTGTAAATAAAAGCACCATTGGACCTTCCGCATTGTCGGTTGAGCCCATCATGGAACAAGTTTTTTTAAAAAAACCAGATAGCATTTCTGACCCAGAAGATTTCGAACGCAAATTATTTGTTTTAAAAAATTACGCTTCACACACGATCAACAACTCGATTAAAAAGGAAGCGATTGGTTTTTACATGGCCTCTCTTTCACAAAGAGTGATTGTTTATAAAGGTCAATTAACAAGTCATCAAGTAAGGGAATACTTTCCTGACTTGAGTAACAAACGTGTTGTATCTGCTTTTGGTTTAGTACATTCTCGTTTTGCAACAAATACCTTTCCTTCATGGAAATTAGCACAACCCTTCCGCTACATTGCACATAATGGGGAGATCAATACTTTACAAGGAAACTTAAACTGGTTACGATCAAGCGAAAGCAGTTTCTTCTCTCCTTATTTTAGCAAGGAGGAATTGGATATGATTTTACCAATTGTAACTGCAGGACAATCCGATTCGGCTTGTTTGGACAATGTGATTGAACTTTTGACTTTATCAGGTCGTTCATTACCTCATGTGATGATGATGCTCATCCCTGAAGCATGGGACGGAAATGAATTAATGGACCCTGTAAAAAAAGCATTTTATGAATTTCATGCAGCATTTATGGAACCATGGGATGGTCCTGCATCAATTTCATTCACCAATGGAAAAATAATTGGTGCAACACTCGATCGCAATGGTTTAAGACCATCAAGATATTGCGTAACTAATGATGATCGTGTAATCATGGCATCAGAAACAGGTGCATTACCTATTGACCCAGCAATCATAATTGAGAAGGGTCGATTACAACCAGGAAAAATGTTTGTCGTTGACATGGAGGCTGGAAAAATTATTAGCGACACTGATTTAAAAGAAAATATTTGCGCACAACAACCTTATGCAGATTGGGTCAATAAATATAAAATTAGATTAGAAGAATTGCCAGAGCCGCGCATTCAATTTACCCATTTGGAGCATGATCAAATTTTTAAATATCAAAAAGCGTTTGGTTATAGCAAAGAAGATTTAGAGAATATTATTATTCCAATGGCATTGGATGGCAAAGAACCGATTGGTTCAATGGGAACGGATACGCCCTTGGCTGTTTTGAGTGACCAACCACAACATATTTCAAGTTATTTTAAACAATTATTTGCCCAGGTAACCAATCCGCCTATTGATCCAATTCGGGAAAGAATGGTGATGTCTTTGGCAAGCTTTGTAGGAAGTCAGGGAAATTTATTGACCGAAGATCCTATTGCAAGTCATTGTCTTGCTTTAAAGCATCCCATTTTAAATAACCATGAACTAGAAAAAATAAGAAGTATAGATACCGGGGTATTCCAAGCTAAAACATTACAATGTTATTTTAGAGCGGATGGAAAAACAGGATCATTGAAAAATGGCCTTGACCGTTTATGTAGATATGCAGTAGATGCAGTAGAAGATGGCTTTGAAGTTATCGTACTTACTGACCGTGCCATTGATTCAGAACATGCAGCAATTCCGACATTATTAGCTTGTTCAAGTGTGCATCATCATTTAATCAGAAAAGGCTTAAGAGGCAAAGTGGGAATTATCGTGGAAGCGGGCGATGTATGGGAAGTTCATCATTATGCTTGTTTAATTGGTTTTGGCGCCACTGCAATCAATCCATATATGGCATTGTCTACTATACGAGATATGAAATTGCATGACAAAATCAAATCGGATTATGATTCAGATAAGTTAAAGAAAAATTATATCAAGGCGGTGAATGAAGGATTATATAAAGTGTTTTCAAAAATGGGTATTTCTACTTTACAATCCTATCAAGGTGCGCAAATTTTTGAAATCATTGGTATTAATAAAGAGGTGGTGAATAAACATTTTACAGGAGCCACATCTCGCATCAATGGAATGGGCTTGGATGAAATTGCCAAAGAAATTTTAGCAAAACATGATTTGGCATTTGCAAAAAAATCATCCCCTGTTGATCGCCTAGCAGAAGGTGGTGTTTATCAATGGAAACGTCGTGGTGAATTTCACTTATTCAATCCACAGACTATTCATTTGTTACAGCATTCCACTAAAATGAATGACTACGCGACATTTAAAAAATATTCCAAAACAGTTAATGATCAAACAGAAAAAGCATGCACATTAAGAAGCCTGTTTGACTTTAAGCCCACCAGACCATCTATATCCATTGACGAGGTGGAACCCGCCTCAGCAATATATAGAAGATTTGCCACTGGTGCGATGTCCTTTGGTTCAATTTCATGGGAAGCGCATACGACCCTTGCCATTGCAATGAATCGTTTGGGTGGCAAAAGCAATACTGGCGAAGGTGGCGAGGATGAAATAAGGTATGAGAAACTACCCAATGGCGATTCCATGCGAAGTGCAATTAAGCAAGTGGCAAGCGCGCGTTTTGGTGTAACCAGTTATTACTTATCAGAGGCGGATGAATTACAAATAAAAATGGCACAGGGTGCAAAGCCAGGGGAAGGGGGTCAATTGCCAGGAGATAAAGTAGATGATTGGATCGGGAAAACAAGACATGCGACTCCCGGTGTAGGTTTAATTTCACCACCACCCCATCATGATATATATTCTATTGAAGATTTATCGCAATTGATATTTGATTTAAAAAATGCAAACCGTGCCGCACGTATTAATGTTAAATTAGTAAGTAAAGCGGGGGTTGGAACCATTGCTGCTGGTGTTACAAAAGCAAAAGCAGATGTGGTTTTAATTGCAGGTTTCGATGGCGGCACAGGTGCCTCCCCTTTAAGCTCCATTAAACATGCAGGACTTCCATGGGAATTAGGGTTGGCTGAAACACACCAAACTTTAGTAAAAAATAAATTACGCAGTCGGGTTGTTGTGCAAGCAGATGGTCAAATGAAAACAGCAAGAGATATTGCGATTGCAACATTATTAGGTGCAGAAGAATGGGGCGTTGCAACAGCGGCATTAATTGTAGAAGGTTGTATCATGATGCGAAAGTGTCATATGAATACCTGCCCTGTTGGGGTTGCAACACAGGATCCTGAATTACGCAAACGCTTTAAAGGCGACCCTGATCACGTTGTATGTTTCTTTGAATTTATCACACAGGAACTTCGTGAAATAATGGCTGAACTCGGATATAGAACAATTAATGAAATGGTGGGACAAGTGGACGCTTTAACCATGCGTGAAAACATCAACCATTGGAAATACAAAAATTTAGATTTAAGTGATGTGTTGTATAAAGAACCAGCAGAAGACGGCGTTAGCTTATACCAAACTGAAGTGCAGGATCATTTAATGTCCGATGTTTTAGATTGGAAATTATTAGCAGCTGCAAAACCAGCTATTGATCAACAAACTAAAGTAACTGCCAACTTCCCGATTAAAAATACGGATCGTACCACCGGTACCATTGTCTCCAATGAAATAACCAAAGTATATAAAGCGAATGGTTTACCTGAGGATACCATTCATTTTAAATTTCAAGGAACTGCAGGACAAAGCTTTGGCGCATTCAATACCAAGGGAGTTACTTTGGAATTAGAAGGTGACGCAAACGACTATTTTGGCAAAGGGCTAAGTGGTGCACAATTAATAGTTTATCCTGATAAAAAAGCAACCTTTGTTCCTGAAGAAAATATCATTATTGGCAATGTCGCGCTATACGGCGCTACCAGTGGAGCTGCATTTATTAGAGGTAAAGCGGGCGAACGATTTGCTGTTCGAAATTCAGGTGCGAAAGTGGTGGTGGAAGGCGTTGGTGATCACGGTTGTGAATACATGACTGGCGGCACTGCGGTTATCCTCGGGGCTACAGGTCGCAACTTTGCTGCTGGTATGAGTGGCGGTATTGCATACATATATAATGTTCAAAATAATTTTGAAGCGATGTGTAATATGGAAATGGTTGATTTAGATCCGGTTGCTGGGGATGATATTCCTGTTTTACAAAATCTAATCCAACAACATTATAATAAAACTGGAAGCTCTGTTGCAAAATTTATTTTAGCTGATTTTGAAAATCAATTAAAGCAATTTATAAAAGTATTTCCGCGAGATTATAAAAAAGCATTGCAATTGCAAAAACAAAAAGCAGTCGCTTCAAAATAAGCATTAAAAAAAACATTCATTGACTTAATTATTGGAATAAAGCATATGGGCAAGCCAACAGGATTTAAAGAATTTACCAGGGAACTTCCTTCCAAACTGCCAGCAACAGAAAGGAAAAAGAATTATAAAGAATTCGTGGAATTATTACCTGATCAAAAACTAAATGAACAATCAGCACGTTGCATGAATTGCGGTGTCCCCTTTTGTCACAATGGATGCCCTTTAGGAAATATTATTCCTGAATTCAATGATGCAGTGTATCGCAAAGAATGGAAGGACGCCTATGAAATTTTAATTTCCACCAATAATTTCCCTGAGTTCACCGGACGTATTTGCCCAGCACCTTGTGAAAGTGCTTGCGTATTAGGAATTAATCAACCAGCAGTTACTATTGAAGAGATTGAAAAACATATCATTGAAATAGCATTTGAAAAAGGATTTGTTGCACCACGCAAACCAACCGTAAGAACTGGAAAAAAAGTAGCAGTCATAGGATCAGGCCCTGCAGGTTTAGCCACAGCTGCCCAATTAAATTATGCCGGGCATGAAGTCACTGTGTTTGAAAGAGACCCAAAACCAGGTGGCTTGTTGCGATTTGGAATTCCTGATTTTAAATTAGATAAAACGGTTGTGGAAAGGCGTATTGCTGTTTTAGAAGAGGAAGGCATACAATTTATTTGCAATGCCAATGTGGGTGTGAATGTTAGGGTGAATGATATTATGCGAGATTATCATGCAGTGGTATTAGCGGGTGGATCAACCATACCTAGAGATTTAACCATCCCTGGTCGTGATTTAAAAGGCGTGCATTATGCCATGGAATTTTTAAAACAACAAAACAAACGGGTGAGCAACATTGCCCTTGAGGAGCAGGATATTAAAGCAACCAAAAAAAATGTGGTTGTCATTGGTGGCGGTGATACTGGTAGCGATTGTGTAGGCACTTCTAATAGACATGAAGCAAAATCAGTTACCCAATTTGAATTACTACCCAAGCCTCCCGAAACAAGAGCAGAATATATGCCATGGCCTACCTACCCTATGATATTAAAAACGACTACCTCACATGAGGAAGGCGCTGAAAGAATTTGGGGCGTTGCTACAAAAGCATTTATTGGGGATGAAAAAGGCAATTTAAAAGCATTACAAATTGTTGACCTAGAATGGACAAGCAGCGCGGATGGAAGACCTTCAAAATTCACTGAAAAAGAAGGAAGCATTAGAGAAATTCCTTGTGAATTAGCTTTATTAGCCATGGGATTTTTGCATGCGGATCCTGCTGGAATTATTAACGAGCTTGATGTAGCTTTAGATGAAAGGGGAAATGTGAAAGCAACAGAACAAAATTATAAAACAAATATTGCCAAAGTTTTCACTGCTGGAGATATGCGTCGTGGACAATCTTTAGTTGTTTGGGCAATAAGTGAGGGTCGTGAATGTGCCCGTCAAGTGGACATATTTTTAACTGGATCCACATTGTTGGCTTCCAAAGACGCTAGCTTGTTCGTACAATCAAGCTAAACTAATTCCATAAAATTTTCTGAATAGGGCTAAATTCTAAGGTTTGGCCCTATTTTTTTGCAAAAAAATTGCTATATCTCCATTTTTATTCAACTTTTTTTCCACAATTGTTTTATAGTTTAAATTATAATTTATTATAATAAAATAATGCTGTATTGACTTTTAAACGTTTTATCCTAATTTATCATTTATATTATATTTTATTATATATATGTATATGAAAATATTTAATGCAATTTTTTATTACTTTTACCCTAGAAACAACATATATATATTTTCTTAATACTAAACCTACCACAAATGAAAAACCCAGTAGTACAAAAATTTACTCCCTTCGTTCTATTGCTGATTGTCGCAGTATTAGCCCTATTTGTCCCACAACTACCAAGTTATGCAGGTGAATATAGCGCAGCTGATATCGCATGGATTTTAGTTGCCACCGCGCTAGTGTTTATTATGACACCGGGCCTCGCTTTTTTCTATGGCGGGATGGTGCATCGTAAAAACATTATTTCTACCATGATCAAAAGTATGGTGTCAGCAGGTATTGTATCTGTTATTTGGGTAACTTTTGGTTACAGCTTATGTTTTGGCGAAAGTATCAATGGTGTTATTGGAAATCCAATGACCCATTTATTTTTTAAAGGTGTCGTTGATGGCGCTCCAACTTTACAAGGCGGATCCGCAATGACCATTCCTTTATTATTGTTTGCATTATTTCAATTGATGTTCGCGATCATCACACCAGGTTTGGTGGTAGGTGCTGTTGCAGAAAGAATCAAGTTTACTTCCTATGCTTTATTTATTATCTTATTTATTATTCTAGTATATGCACCGTTAGCGCATTGGTCATGGCACCCACAAGGATTTTTATTTAAAATGGGCGCATTGGATTTTGCCGGTGGAACTGTAGTTCATATTAGTGCAGGCTGTGCAGCATTAGCAGGTGCCATTGTATTAAAATCTCGTCGCTCAAAATTAGAACAACAAGAAATTCCCCCAGCGAATATCCCTTATGTATTAATTGGAACAGGTTTACTGTGGTTTGGTTGGTTTGGATTTAATGCAGGTTCGGCATTAGGCGCTAACGCACTTTCAGTAAATGCATTTGCAACCACCAACACTGCGGCAGCAGCTGCAGGGTTGGCTTGGATGTTCTTTGACGTATTAAAAGGGAAAAAACCTTCCGTTCTTGGATTTTGTATTGGTGCAGTAGTTGGACTAGTTGCCATTACACCAGCTGCTGGATTTGTAGGAATCCCACAAAGTATTTTTATTGGTTTAGTAGCAGCCATTATTTCAAATGTTGCTAGTCATGCATTTAAATTATCAAGAGTAGATGATACTTTAGATGTATTTCCTTGTCATGGTATCGGAGGAATGGTCGGTATGTTAATGACTGGTATTTTTGCATCAAAATATAGCTTTTCTGTATCCTTTGTAATATTCAAGTTCATTGCTACTATTATGCCTTTGCGTGTAACGGAAGAAGATGAAGAATTAGGATTAGATGCTTCACAACACGATGAAAAATATGGCAGAAACCCTTTAAAATCATAAATTAAAATAGGTACAGCGGTGATTAGCTTCTGAGAAAAGCCCATCTGCTGTACCCATCATAAAATTAAAATCCATTACAATGATAAAAAAAATTTCATTAATCTCAATCCTATTTTCAATTTTTAATACCAGTTTTGCTCAAACAGATTCAACCGCACCCAAATATAGCATCACCACCAGTGGGTCTATAGACGCTTATTTCAGAAATAGCTTTTCTGCTCCTTCAGGCGTTACCAACAACCTAACTAGCTTTACAAATTCAAATAAAAAATTAGCCCTAGGTATGGCTAGTTTAAAAGTGGATCAAAGTTTGGGAAAATTTGCAGCAACTGTTGACCTTGGTCTAGGAAAAAGAGCAGAAGAATTTTCCTATAACGATAATGGTTTTTTGGCATATTTAAAACAAGCATATGTATCCTATAGCCTTACCGATAAACTTAAAATAAGCGCAGGTAAATGGGCTACGCATGTGGGCTATGAATTACTAGATGCCCCATTGAATAGAAACTATAGTATGTCTTATGGATTTTCTTATGGCCCATTTTTCCATACTGGGTTAAAAGCGGAATATGCATTATCAGGCAAATCAAGTTTTATGATTGGTATTGCAAACCCTACTGACTATGTTACCACAAGCTCGGCATCGAAAGTTGTCATTGCTCAATTTAGCACCAAATTATTTGAGGATAAAACAACAATTTACGCGAACTACCAAGGTGGAAACACCGGAGGTAATACCAGTTTTACTCAATTTGATGTTGTAATAAATAATATCATTTCAAGTCAATTTGCACTTAATTATGATGGTACCATTTATAGTGCTAAAGATGGTAAAAGTACCAATTGGAAAAGTAACGCATTGTATTTAAACTATGACCCATCAAGCACCATTGGATTTACATTAAGATCGGAAATATTTGATGATAAAAGTGCATTATCTGCAGGCGCATTTGGCACGTCCATTTTTGCGAATACCTTATCTATGAATTATAAAATAAAAAAATTAACCATTATCCCAGAACTTAGATTGGATAATGCAAAAGATAATTTATACTTTAACAGTGATAATATTGCCACTGGTAGTAATACCAGTTTTATTATAGCCGCAGTATATAAATTTTAGTTTTTTCGGTTTTTAAGCAAGCAATCGTACGGCCTGAATTTCTATTCGGGCCTTTTTTATTATATTAGTGGCACCAATGAAAAAAGCCACTCGACTCCTTCAGCTCATTTACTGCTTATACGCAATATTAATATTTGCCCTATTAACCATATTTTCAGTGATTGCAATGGCATTGGTACTTCCATTTGGCAGGGAAAAATTGAGTCATCGGATTTATAAAATATGCAGGTATTGGTCTAAAATATTATACTTTTTTTTAGGAGTAAGGCACCAAGAAATATATGAAGCCCCACATCAGTTTAACCAAGCACATATTTTTGTTGGTAATCATAATTCTTATATGGATATCCCGCCCATCGTTCAACTAAAGCACCAACCCATTAAACCCTTGGGTAAATTTGAATCTTCAAAAATTCCCATCTTCGGCTGGATTTATCGAGAAGCGGTGATTATGGTTGATCGAAGTAACCCCGATAAGCGGGCCGAAAGTTTACGCAACTTAAAAAAAGCGTTGTTAAATAAAACCTCCATATTTATTTTTCCTGAAGGCACATTTTGTATGACCGACCAATATCCATTAAAATCATTTTATAATGGGGCCTTTAAATTAGCCATTGAATTGAAAGT